>DAIPYY010000011.1:0-16835 GCA_036782475.1 Candidatus Saccharimonadota bacterium | reverse complement strand
CCGACACGACGGGTTGAGGAGGCGTTTCTGCCGGGGGCGGCACAAAAGGTTGAGATGCTACCGGATTATCCGGACGAACGACCGTCGGCTCAACGATGGGTGGTGACCAGAGGTTTCGATGCGGATCCATGTTTGACGTTTCTGTTATATAGCTTATGCATAGCATACCATATATCCTCGCCTCTTTGTCAAAAATGACAGGTGTTTTTGGTGGGCTGGTTGCACTCAGCCATCTCTCAGCCAATCTGCCTATGATAAGAAATTATAACCAGCCGAGGAGGGGAGCTATAATGGCGAAAAAAGTTACGAATGAAGAAGTACCGTCTACTGATGCCGCAGTATCGCAGCCGGAAAAGTCGGCCGACCTGTCTAGCGAGCCTACAGCGCAGCCCGCATCTAGCCAGGCAGCGCCTGCGGGTTCACCCTCGGAAGCTTCACCGCCGCCAAAGCGCTTTTTCGATATGCCCTCGTGGGCGATCGTTCTGGTGGCGAGTGCCGGATTTTTGCTTATGATGAGCGGACTGCTTGCGGCGGTGGGCGTATTCAAGGCGCTGACGCATACGTCACGCCAGCAGCCGACAATTAATTCGACCGAACGCTCGCTGCGATCGGGGGATGGCTGGTCGACGGGATATCGCGGGTGGATACGGGGCGGAGATGGAACCGATGATAGCAGTGACAAGACGGTGGTGGGCGGGGTGGTGACGGCGGTTGATAGTTCGACGATCACCGTGGCGGGCGAAGGCTCTACAACGAAGGTCACTGTGAATGATGACACGACTTACCGCGGCAGCAGCAAGCCGGCAGCGGTCAACGATACTATACGGGTTGTCGGTACCAAGAGTGGTGATACGGTGACGGCCACGACAGTCTATTTGTCGCGCCGTTGAGCCCGTGCTGCAGCGATCGCAAGCATCTGATGATATAACTCACGGATACTGCCGCTATCACGGCTATTCCGGTGCTGCTTCACGCCGTTATCGTGCTGCTGGCGAGTATCGCGGAGGACGGGATGCTGCGAAATGGTTTTTTGGTAGAGACGCTCAAGTTTTTTGATTTGCTTTTTTGCGGTAAAGCGGGCGGCTAGGCGCTTGCTCTCCGTGCCGAAGGCGGCGCGTGTCGCTGGGCTGCGGAGCAGTTGGGTGACTTTTCTCGCGACATCGGTGGCGTTATTCTTGGCGAACAGCGCATTGAGACCGTCATATGCGACTTCGGATAGATCACGGTCGATAAGCACGATTGGCAGGCGGGCATGTGCTGCTTCGTGCAGTACCCACCCCTGGGTATCTTTGAGCGACGGGAATACGAACACGTCGAAGTTCGCATACGCGGCGTCGAGATGCTCGCGCGGGATGCGCCCCGTAAAGATGATGCGGTCGGGATAGCGGGAAGCAGCAGCCATCGCCTCGAGTGTTTCGCGGTAGTCAAAATCACCGACGAATATAAGTTTGGCATTGGGGCGAGATCTGCCGACGTGGTCGAATGCTTTTATGAGCACCGGCAGGTTCTTTTCCTCTCCCAGGCGGCCGACAAACCCGAAAACCTCATCCGTCTTTTTGATACCCCATTGCTTAGCAAAGGCTTGCCGCTCGGCTTTCGTCGCGCGGGGCAAGGCATCGACGCCATTTGGCATCAGGACAAGAGGGAAGTGGTAACGGTCGTTCTGCCACGATGCGAGCTGGGCATAGCTTTTTTGGCACAGGGCGATGACGATATCGGCTTTGCTATAGAGCATGGCGATAGTCTTTTCGATGATGGCGCGGTTCCACATAGTGACGCCCGGCCGCGGGCGGTACAGTTTGGCGATTTCACCCACATCTTCACGGTTGAGCTTGATACTCATTGGCAGGGCGATGCCGATGAGCGCAAGTGCCCCCGGCAGCACGGCGGGATAATGCTCCACGAACTCATAGATGTCCGTGCAGTGCTGGATGACAACGGGAATGTCATGGGTGAGTGCGGCGTTAATGCCGAGCAATCCGATCTGTGATGGCGTGAAAACATGGATAATGTCCAGCTCCATGGCCGCGATTTCCTCGACGACACGGCGCGGCAAAAATAGCGAGATGTCGAACTCGTCGAAAAAGCCGCTGCGAATGCTCGGGAACCGTAAGATATGATCGTCTTCACTGATAAGTTCCGGCTGTTTGTCGGGTCTAAGGCTCTTGCCCGGGCAGAATATATACACCTCATGCCCAAGCGCCTCAAGCTGTTGTTTGAGGCTCTCGACAACGTACGTGATGCCGTTGACCGATGGCCGATAAGTGTCGGTAAAAAGTCCAATACGCATAATAAATTCCCCCCTAGTATACCTGAAAATCTCCGCTATCATCCCATGCGCACTGCAGTTGGCGTACAATAGGCGTTGTATGACCGACCAGGAACCTCAACTGCCATGCGCGGAAAAAATCGCATTTGATTCAAAAAAGGCCGCCGAAGCCACCGCTACGACAAGCGAATATTGGTATGGCAATCGCCCTCATGCATACCGCTGTCGCTACTGCCATCTTTGGCATCTTTCCAGCAGTCCGAAATAAAGACTTGTATGTCAGCTGAACGTATCCTGAAAACGCAGTGTAAAATATACAGCAGTACATATTTGGTGGTGAGAATGATGAGTGGTGAGCTTGTGAATGACCGTAGTAATCTTCTTTGACAAGGGGCAGTAAATTACTTATGCTTGGCTTAGGACAAAGTAAAACAAAGGATCTCTAATGAAACAACCTAAGAAACCAAATAGTCGTGGCTTTAGTCACCACTTCTTGCTACCTATCATTGCCATCGTTGCTGTTGGTGCGATTGGTTTGGTGACGCTCAACCTGAGTAGTGCTGCGACAAAAACGTACACCGTTACCAAGTGTAAATCGATTGGCACTATCCGGACTGGCTCCCGGGGGTCTTGCGTGCGTGTGCTCCAGAAATCGCTCAACAAATGGGGTGGGGCCGGTAAGCTTTCTGTCGATGGGATGTTCGGCGGCCAGACCCGTAACGCGGTAAAGAAATTCCAATCAAAAAAGAATCTTACAGTCGATGGAGTAGTTGGTCAAAAAACGTGGGGAGCACTCACAAAATATCCAGCAAGTGTAACGATAAAAACCAGCAGTTCCAGCAGTTCTAGTGCAAAGAAAACTTCTTCAAATAGCACGGAGGCAAAAAAGAAAGCATGCAATGGCAAGGCTGGTATGGTCTGGACATCATCAGGCTGTAAAAATTTACGAAAAGTATGTGTGGATAACGACGGTAAGTGGAATGAATCGGCGAAGAAGTGTACGACTGAAAAACAGAAGAAAACAGTTCCTAAGCCATCCTGTGTACCTGGGTATATAAATCGTGCAGACACTGGTGAGTGTGTCAAGAAGGGAGCTGCTTGTTCAAAACCGCCACTTGCAAAGCCAACATGGCATAGTGATGGTAAATGTAGGGTCGATTAGCTCTAATCTTCTAAAAGGCAATTGTAATTGAAGAGTAACAATCCCTCGGAAGAGCATCCGGGGGATTGTTGCAGCTAGCAGTTTAAGCTTCTTACTTGTTAATAGATTAGGTATACTAAACACTGGATTTGGGTTCTTAGCTCAGTTGGCTAGAGCGCGGCATTCACATTGCCGAGGTCACAGGTTCGAGCCCTGTAGGACCCACCATTTTGATGATTGATTCGTTTGATGATTTACCGAGCACCTTCTACCGGGTAACTGCACGGGCGCTCATTCTTGATAGCGAGAACCGGCTGCTCGTATGTGTGAACCGGGATGGGGATTATGAGATTCCCGGCGGCGGGCTTGAGTACGGCGAGACGATAGAGCAGTGTCTGAAACGAGAGCTTGACGAGGAATTGCATGCAGCACTTGACTCCGTCGGCCCCATAGTCTTTGCCTACAGCATGAGAAGCGCGTACAAAAATGTGCCTGTGCTGCGCCTCGGGGTGCGGGCGGCGATCCGGGGAGGGAAACTGTGTCCTGATGACACGATCGTGAGCTGTCGCTATGTGACGCGCGAAGAATTTATGGAACTTGACTTTACTACCTCCGAAGGGAACGTCGCAGATTTTGTGGGAGTGATTTGGGAGTAGTAGTGGCTCCTCTCAGGCATTGCTCATTGCGCAAAAGATCCAGTTCAACTCTCCGAAAGCCAGCCAAGAAAAAAGTCCCAACTAAAAGCTGGGACTTTTTTCTTGGTGGCTCCTCCCAGACTCGAACTGGGGACACAAGGCTCTTCAGGCCTCTGCTCTACCAACTGAGCTAAAGAGCCGCGCTGTGAAAACGCGTACCGGTGTATTGTACGACAACGCAGCTGTTTTCACAAGCTGCTTACTTGAGGCCGAAAGTGTAGTAGGCGGGGGAGTGGTCTGAGCCGTAGCGAGCACTCGAAATCGCTATAGAACTTGAAACGAGTTTCGGGCTGTCAAGCGCCCATACGTAGTCAATGATGCGGGTACCTTTGCCATGCGAACCGGTCGATTTTGATATGCCCGCCAGGTTTAGCCGCTGATAGTCGCTGCGTATGCCAAGTGCTCGTAGACGGGAATAGGGAAAGTTTTTGTATTTGACACGTGAGTCATAACGATAGTTGACATTGAAATCTCCAGTAATGAATATGGGGATACCGTCTGCTTTGAGCTTGTTGATCTGGTTTGTTAGTACGTCCATGTGGTGGATATAATTGTCGACGCGGTCATCCTCGCTTCCGACGGGTTTGCCTTTTGACTCAAGGCTTGCGACGGTATGGGTATTCATCATGTAGAAGGTATTGCCGGTTTGCTTGTCTCGCAGTTTGACCCAAGTAATCCACTTGGAGGAAATTTTACTGCCGGTAATACCCGTTTTGGTTTTGATTCTCTGAGCTGACGAGACTTTGCGATACCCGGCATCAAGCTTGGTGAAGCGGCTTTTGCGCCACACGATAGCGATGCTCGACGGTGAATGCCCGCTGGTAGAATAATCTTTCACATAGCCGGTAAACTCGCAGCTGGAGCAGAGGATGGCATCGCGCATCGCTTTCCGCTGCGCAGGGAAGTGAAATTCCTGGAAGCCTATGATATCTGCTTTTTGCGAGACCGCTTTCGTACCTTTTTTGATATTACCGGTGCTGTTGCTGTATAGCGTGTTCCAGCTTGCAATCGCAATAGGGTGCGATACGGTCGACGAAATTGTCTCGTCGACCGTATCGGCGTCACCATACGATGAGAAGTCCATCGCATCATCGTCGTATTCGGCTTCGTCCTCATAGCCATCGCCATCGTACCACTCCGTATCATCGCCGTAGCTGATGGTGCTGCTTGAGCTGCTGTCATCGCTTGCACTTGCCGAGGAGGTGCTATCGTCGCTTGAATCACTGGAGTCAACGGACTTATGCGAAGATATGGCGGAGTTGGCTTTTGCAAAAAGATTGCCCCACCAAGAGGCACTTTCGCTGTCGGTCGTATTCGCCGCCGCGTCATCACGGCTGTCGACGACACCGTCACCGTTCGTGTCACCCTTGACGGTAGTCGCCTCGTCTTTTTCATCTATAATGCCGTCACCGTTCGTATCAGTGGTAGCGTACGTCGTCGGCTGCAGGCTTGCGGTGTTCGAGCCGTCTCCTCTCACCAGCGTCATACCTACCACCAGCGTAATGAACACGGTGCTGACGATACCGCTGATCAGTAATATTTTCCGGGTTTTTGGCAGCGCGGAAAACCACTCTTTCGGGGAACGTTTCTGCGCAGTACGTTCAAAGACATAGGTCTCAGCATTTGCCTGTGCGATGAGGTCATCGACGCTGGGGGCCGGCTGAGTGTCTTTTGGTGTTTGTTGGTCGGGGGACATAGTATATTCCTAGAATTTCATTGTATCACGGTTCGTAAGCTACTCGGTCGTTACTTGAGCCGCACGGTAAAAAGTACCGGCTTGTGGTCGGACTTGTTCCAGCAATGGGTCTGGCCGTAGCTGTCTTTGCTGCATGATGCCCCGGGCGCAATGATTTTCATCGCGACAGGCGTGACATCGCTGCGCTTTGATGCGAAAACGTAGTCTATCAAAGACTTTCCCGATCCCGCCGTACTGTCGGAGGCGCTGATACCGGTGAGGTCAGTATAGGCAAAGCCGCTGTACATACCAAGTTTCTTGAACGCATGGCATGGATACCAGGTTATCTTGCAGGTGTGGTCGAAACGGTAGTTGGCATTATAGTCACCTGTTGCGAAGACCGGTGCATTTCCGCTGGCTTTCGTGTCAATAAACTTCGAGAATCCCTTCATCACATACTTGTACCCTTTGCATACGTTGCTTGAACAATTCTCTTTTGGCTTATATGTACCGACTGGCGCATGGATATTAAAGACATAAAACTGTTTGCCGTTCGCTTTATTCTGTAGTTTGACGTAGGTCGCAGTTTTCCGTATGCCGTAAGCATCCATTACTTTGTAGCCGGAAGCTTTTTTGGTGTACATTTTCGCATTCCAAACAATCGGCGTATTGCCCATGGGTTGATAGACCCCTACGGAGCTTGAAGCAAGGTTTTTGACGATACTCCTGATTCTTTCATTGTCGCCCGTACCGACCTCTTGTAGTCCGATGACCTGCGCATGCTTAAAGATCGTATCGATGCCTGCTTTGGTTTTTGAGCCGTTGTTATGCAGCCCCAGAACATTCCATGAAGCAATAGTGAGGAGGGTGCTGCTACTTGTGGTCGGCGAGGGTTCGGTGGGAGTAGGGTCGGCAGGTTCCTCGAATTCAGTCTCTGACGGCTCCTCCTGGTAGGGGATGCTTTCTTCTGGATCGGCTTCTTCTATATACGACTCATCTTCGTCATCTGTAGTAGTAGCTTGTTCATCGGTATCACCATCGACCTCCAAAGACGAATCATCGGATGAGCTCGAAGATGCATCATCGCCATCGGAGCTGTTTGACTGTATCGCTGAATTGGCTTTAGAAAAAAGATTACCCCACCAAGAAGCGCTTTCGCTGTCGGTAGTGTTCGCCGCTGCGTCATCACGGCTGTCGACGACTCCGTCACCGTTCGTATCCCCGGAAATCGCACTGTCTTTTTCATCTATAACGCCGTCACCATTTATGTCGGACGTGCCATAAGCGGTAGTCATTGCCGCGCTCTGTTTGGGGGGTTCTTTTCCAAGTGTTAGGCCGAGGATTATTCCGGTAAAAAGTATCGCTATCGTCCCGCCGACAAACAGCAATTTGCGCGTTCTTGGCAGTGCGAAAAACCACTCTTTTGGAGTGCGCTTGGTATTACTGCCTTCGAACGCGTATGTTTCGGCATTCGTATGGGCGATCAAGTCATCGACGGTGGGTGACGTGCGCTGTCCTTCGGGTGGTGTTTGTTGGTTGTCTGTATCCATTGTCCCTGCTAATTATACCTTGAAATCATCGTTCTACTTAGCGCTGAACTTTGTCTTTAGCTTGACTATGGTGGCATCGCTGACGCCTAATCCTTTGTTCTTGGATTTGATGTAGGTAATGATAGAGCCGCCATTGTTCTTCTTGGCTGCCTTGAGCGCCGCGTTCAGCCACGCCGAGTCGACTTCCATGCCATATTCCTTGCTTTTCAGATACTCGGTCATGACTTGTTTGTCGCTGGCCCCGATGCTATACATGATCATCGCTACCATCCATCCGGTACGGTCTTTGCCGGCGGTGCAGTGTATGAGGGCGTTTCCTTTGGTGTCTGCGATCTTGGTGATGGCGGCGCCAAGTTGCTTGCGGTCGGCGGCATTACTTACAAATGCCTTGACGTATCCGTCGGCGCTGGAAACCCCAGTCACCGGGAAGTTCAAGTTGGTGACGCCGCTTACTTTGCCGTCGGGTGAGCCGCTGCGGACTTTTACCGTGCGCATATCGACGATGACGCCGTTCTTGAGCAGGGAAGCGAGCTTAGCACGATCACTGCTGGTTGCATCCTGCAATTTTGCCGAGCGGTACAACACCCCGCTTTTCATAAGCCCTGCGCTGGAAGCGGCAGCGTCACGAAAATTATTGACCCCGCTGAGCGTAATCACAGGACTGGTCGGCGTGGGGGTTTTCGGGCTTTGGGTCGGCGTAGTGGGCTTAGTCGTTTCCTGGGGAACTGGACTGGCTGTAGCGTTTTCCTGCTCTTCCTGTTCCTCTGCAACGGCGACATTGGTTGTGCTGCTGGAAGTTGTTACCGCATCATCCTCGTCAGCAGAGCTTGAGGTGGATTTGCTACTTATAGCGCCTTTTGCTTTTTCGAACAGGTTACCCCACCAAGAAGCACTTTCACTGTCGGTTGTATTTGCCGCCGCATCATCACGGCTGTCGACGACTCCGTCACCGTTGGTATCACCACTAAAAGAAGCAACATCACTCTGGTCGATAGTGCCGTCGCCGTTGCTATCCGTCGTGGCGACTGTGGAGATCTGGCTCGAGAGGGGAGTATTGTGCGTGCTCCCGTTCGTAAGGCCGATAGCGGTTCCCGCAAAGAGGACAAAGCCTACTCCTGCCAGGAGCAGTATCTTTTGTGTTTTTGGTAATCCCAGGAACCACTCTTTTGGCGAACGCCGCTTTTTGTTGTCGCCGTAATGAAATGAATATGCCTGAGCGTTCGCTTGGGCAATAAGATCGTCGACACTGGGTGCTGGATGCTGTTCTTCTGGGGGTGTTTGCTGTTCGGGCGGCATGGTGGCTACTTTCTCTGTCTATATACTACCATGCGGGGCATCCCTGTTTTCACTACTTGCATTTACGATGCTTGCTCTCTATAATATCTCTCGCTACGCGGGTGTAGCTCAGTTGTTTAGAGCGCGTCCTTGCCAAGGACGAGGCCACGGGTTAGAGTCCCGTCACCCGCACCAAATGTTTGAATTATGAGCCGAAAGGCTCTTTTTCTTTGTCTCAACAATTGTCTTAAAGGGGTCATTAAGTATATAAGACAGCTTTTTGTCCTTTAATTCAATGTTTGAAAGTACGTATTCCAACAATTTCTGTCGCAGGTCATCATCGCTCTCTTTAAATAGCATTTCTGCTCGTTGTGCCAAGTCTAACAGGTAAGAGGCGGTTACTTGGAACTGTTTATTGTCGTTTGTTAGCAACTTTAGACGGTCATTCAGTTCCTGCTGTTTCTTTTCTAGCTCAGTTGCAATATCGTCGTGAAATGTCTGTGTAATCCCCCCTGTATTCGGGCATAAAAATAGCCTCTCTGATTGTGTGAGAGGCTATTTTATACTTTGCTATGCAGCAATTTTCTTTTGAGACTTACTTTCAATAGCAATTTTCTTTGGCTCTGGCAGTGGTGTCATTGGGATTGATACCTTTAGCACACCATCTTCAAGGTTGGCCTTTATCTTATCGGCGTTTGCTCGCTCAGGGAGCTGGAAGCGGCGATAGAAGCTACTGCTACTTTCACGCACGACATACTTCTTATCTTTATCTTCTTGTTTATCGTGGCGTTGAGCTTGGATAATCAGGTCGCCACTATCTACTTGAATTTCTACGTTATCCTGAGTGAAGTTAGGTAAGTGTGCCTCAACTACCAGCTCATTGTCTTTTGTGTAAACATCCGTTGTTGGGATGTTTACGCCTTTGATTGGTGATAGCCAATCATCGCCGAAAAATTGCTTTTGTAATGCTGACAGTTCAGCAAAAGGGTCCCATCTAGTAAGACTACTCATTATAATTCTCCTTTCGTTATGGTTAGTAACTTACTAAGAGAAGCATAATTAGCTTCCAATCCTAATATAGAAAATTAGCACTCACATGTCAAGAGTGCTAAATGGCATAAAAAATAGGCATTGCTGCCTAGTCGTTTGAAAGTGCGAGCGTGGATTATATTAAGTTGTCGGCTAAACGGAATTGTTCAGCTAGATGTTTTAGCTTATAATCCTCTTGAGCAAGCATAGCTGCCGTTTGAAATGCGTCAACTATGTTGCACCAAGCTAAGGACCCAGCATAGCGCTGGGTTTTTAGTTTGGTTTAGTGCCAGATTCTAAAGTGATAAGTTAGAATTCGTACAATCCACGGCCATGCCCGAGTGATAAAATCAAAAACAGCAAATTAATAAAAGTGGGAGCAATCGCTATGGGTAAATATGTCGACGGATTTGTACTAGTGGTGCCAAAGGGTAAGGAAGCGGAGTACCAGAAAATGGCAGAGGAAGGCCGCGATCAACATTAAGACAAGTAGTGAAGGCATCGAGGGTGCAAGCGTTACTATTGATGGCGGCGACATAACACTGTATGCCAGCGACGACGGTATCAACGCGCCGGGTTCTAGTTTTACAAATGCGGTCATTACGATTAATGGCGGCAAACTGAACGTCACCGTCGGGTCCGGCGACACGGATGCCATTGATTCGAATGGCGATATCTATGTGACGGGGGGCACTATTACCATAACCGCGCCGACTTCATCATTCGACTATGATGGCACGGCCAAAATGACAGGCGGCACTTTAACCATCAATGGTACACAGGTAACGGCCATTCCCGCGCCGCAAATGATGGGCGGCATGCGCTAAAAGTAAAAAACTTAGTTCGATCGATCCGCATGGCTATGCCTCGCCACGGACAAAATCTTCCGTTCATATCACTCCCGCACATCGTAGTACAATGGAGCTACAAGGAGGGCATATATGGATATAAATATCTGGGCAGTCGTCGCTGGCACAGCGGTGATGTTTGCATTCGGGGCGTTCTGGTACTCAGTGCCGTTCGGACGCATATGGGGTAAGATACACGGTTTTGACAAGCTGAGCGAAAAAGAGCAGAAAGCAGCAATGCAGTCGATGGGGCCGATCTACGGACTGCAGCTTATCATAACGATTATTTCGGCGTATGTACTCACCCACTTTTTGACTGCCTATCCTGAACTTGAGTTTTATAAGCTCGCGTTCTTTGTATGGCTTGGCTTCGTCATGCCTGCACAAGTCTCGGATGTGCTGTTTGGCGGCACAAAGCCGCAGTGGCTTGGCAAAAAGATTGCAATCGTGACGGTGGAAGCGCTCCTGCGACTACTGCTCGCCGCATGGGTTGTTCATCTTATCATCGGCTAGCGAAGGATGATAGTTTGTCAGTGCTTATGGGCATCCTTACCGGATGCATCTGACATATTCTGATTTAACTTTTTGCGTTGCTGATCGAAGTATGTTTTTTCACCGCGCACGAGCTCGTCTGCAAAAGCCGCGACATCCGCTCCGGTGATATCGAGTACGCGTCTGTCGCTAGCGGCCGCCTCCTCAAGCATATCCACGAGAGATACGAGTGGCTGGATAGTGACGATACCAGATGTATGGAAAAGGTAGTTTTTAATCTCTTTGTATGCACTTGCATACTCATCCGGCAGCGCCTTTGCGCGCGCTTCGTTTTCTCTGTATTCACGCTTTTCTTCTAAGCTACCGATGACCGTATCAAGTATTTTGCCCATTGTATACACTCCTTAACTCATTAATTTTTGCCGATACAAAATCCCATTTTGCCCAAAACGTCCTAAGCTCTTCGATGCCCAAGTCGGTAAGGGCGTAAAATTTGCGTGGTGGCCCAAGTTCCGAGGGGCGCTTTTCGGTGACGACCAATTCACTGCGCTCCAGACGCACGAGTATGGTATACACTGTACCTTCGACGACATCGGTGAAGCCGAATGAACGAAGTTGCTGCGTGATGTCGTATCCGTAAGTAGGGGAGCGACTGATAATCTCGAGCACGCAGCATTCGATCACGCCTTTGAGCATTTCTGTAATGTTATCCAAAGCAATTCTTTCTAGTAAGTATCACTTACTACTGCTATATAGTATCACGCAGTAGTAAAACGTGTCAACAGTTCATTGCAGACCACTGTTGACTTATAGTACCCTAAAGAATAAGTAAATCTTATTCGCGTGTTTGGAGCGAGGGGCAAATAGCATCCCTCGACGTACGCAATTGTGGTACACTCTTAGATATGGCGCCGTGGCGGAGTGGTTACGCGGAGGTCTGCAAAACCTTTTACACCGGTTCGAACCCGGTCGGTGCCTCCATTTTTATTGACAAGTAGTCAGTCGGGCGAGTGGCGGAATTGGTATACGCGGCGGACTTAAAATCCGCTGACCAAAAGTCTTGTGGGTTCAAGTCCCACCTCGCCCACCAGGAGGAAGATATGGAAAATTGTCCGTTCTGCAATAGTAGTGACCGTGTGCTCAAAAGCAACGAACATGCTGCGTTGATCTTGAGTAATCCGCGCAAGGTGCCGGGACATGCGCTCGTCATCACGAAGCGACATGTCGAGAAGCCGTGGGAAATCACGCCGGAAGAACGGCTGGCTATCTTCGAACTTATCGACGAGACCGAGCAGAAACTGATCGCCGCGGGACTCGGCGACGGCTGCGACGTTCGGCAGAATTACCGCCCCTTCCAGCCGCAGGGCAGAGTAAAAGTCAACCATGTCCACTATCATGTCATTCCGCGGGCGCTCGAAGATTACATCTACCAGATTTCCGAGAAGTACGACACCGAACTCTTCGCCGACCTCGACCCCAAAGAGGCCAAAGAAGTCACCAGGCTACTGAAATAACGCTCTAACATTTCTAGCAGTTGCAAATATCGCTGTTTCGCGTACGGTCTTTTCGTCAGATGTGCTTAATATGAGATTTCAGCAGCTTACGCCAGGTATCTTTGCGGTTGACGCCATGTCCGGATAAGCCCGCGGACTGCGGTGATGTCATGCTTGATTTGCTCCAAAGCGACTTCATTCGCGATTTGCTGCGTCAAGCCCTCGCTGAACATAGCTTCCAGTTCAGAAAAAAGAGAATCTTCGGGGCTGTCCTTTTTCTTGGCCGGGCCCAGTACTACGGGGCTGTCGTCGGCTTCGTCTGAGGCCGGACACAAGATTCCGTTTACGTGTACCGTCGCTGGCATCGCTACGCTCGCGCTGGCATTATGGAATATGCGTCTTTTCTCCCGGAATAATAGGGGTCGATTAGGGTCCGATATGACTGTGTATTCATATTCTTGCGTTTCATATAAACCAGTGCTCTCTTTGAAGACATATCGCTCCATCATCGCACAAAGTTGCTCCGCGAGTAACGGGTTGTTGTCACAAAAGCTACTCACCTCACCATCGGCCTCCAGTAAGGAATCAACGATACGTGAAACCGTCTCTTCCTCTTCCGGCGATTTGTCGGCGGCAATCAAGTCGCTGACGGCAGCTTCGTTCCCAATGATAAACACGGCAAGCGTAGAAGGCGGTCCGATAGCTGTCGCGGTTGATATGTCGATCGGTATGGACTGATCGAAGGTCACACTTATACCATTCGCCCTCACCGTATCTTCCCGTTCGGTCAGAAAATATTTCAGTACCAGCGAGATGTCTTCCGTTAAATCACCGCCAAAGGTCCCTGACTCTCGATCGAATGGCATATAGAACGAGTGAGGCGATGCAGAAAGGCAAAGTTCACTCACGGAAACACCCGCTCTCTCCGCAATAGCAACAGTAGCTTCGTCATATAGCGCAAATATTTCACTATGCGGCAGGTTTTCATATGCATAGGCCTCAAAGGTCATGATTAGAAGAGTAGTGGGTTGATCCTCCCAATGCAAGCACAAGAATTATCCAAATGGCAGGATAAAAGGAGAAGGTAGCGGTGAGCCTGTAAGAATTTTCTCAGGCAGGCATAAGCTGAGTTCTGTATACTATGTAGACATGCTTCGGCAGAAACAGTAAGGCTCGAAGCAAAACAGGGAAAACTACAGTGAAAATAACTGCGTTTCTAAAAACAACAGTACTCCTCGCCCTCATGACAGGGCTTTTCATGGGTGTCGGCTATCTCGTGGGCGGCCAAAACGGGGCGCTTGTGGCGCTCGGGATTGCCGCGGTGATGAATTTCGCCACCTACTGGTTCAGCGACAAGCTCGTACTCAAGATGCAGGGTGCGACGCCGCTCGACGAAGCGAAATATCCGCAGGTACGCAAGATGGTCGAGCAAATCACGACCCGCGACGGCATGCCTATGCCGAAACTCTATTTCGTCGATACACCTGTACCGAACGCGTTCGCGACAGGGCGCTCTCATAGTCACGCGGTGGTCGCGGTGACAGCCGGCATCATGGATATCCTGAATGATAAAGAGCTCTATGCCGTGCTGGCGCACGAAATCGGCCATGTCAAAAACTACGATATGCTGGTGAGCACCATCGCCGCGACGCTCGGTGGCGCCATCAGTTACTTGGCGCAAATGGCGTTTTTCTTCGGTGGTAGCGACGAAGACGGCAATAGTAACCCCATCGCCGCCATCGCCATGATGATACTTGCCCCGCTCGCCGCTACGCTCATACAGCTCGCCGTCTCGCGCTCGCGCGAGTTTGGCGCCGATGCCCATAGCAAAGAAATCACCAACGGCGACGGCCGCGACCTGGCTGCCGCGCTCCAGAAACTCGAATCGGTCAAGCCGGCCATACAAAACCACCGCCCGAGCCCGACCGAAGAAGCCACCGCGCACCTCATGTTCACGAACATGTTCAATATGCAAGGTCTCGCCAGCCTCTTCTCGACCCACCCGAGCACCGAAGCCCGCGTCGCCCGCCTCCTCGACCAGTAGGCGTGGCAGTAAGGTACCCCATCTGTTACAATAGGTCAGATGAAATACTACATTACTACCTCCATACCTTATGTCAACGGCGAACCACACTTAGGACATGCGATGGAGTTTGTCATGACCGATACGCTCGCCCGGTATGCCAAACAGCAGGGAAGTGAGGTACTATTCAGCACGGGTACGGACGAACACGGCGGCAAGATCGCTGAAAAAGCAGCGCAGCTGCAGTTGACCCCGCAAGCGCTCGCCAACCAGATGAGCCAGAAGTTTCGCGACCTCATCGCGGCGCTGAATGTCGAACCCGACCGCTTCATCCGTACGACCGACAGAGCACACGAAGAACGTTCCCAGCTGATATGGAAGGCGCTCGAAACCGATATCTATAAAAACAAGTATGTCGGCTGGTATTGTACCGGCGACGAGGAATTTTTCACCGAGACCGTCGTAAAAGAAAACAACGGCGTTTGTCCTGACCACAACCGACCTTACGAAAAGATTGAGGAGGAAAACTACTTTTTCCGCCTAAGCAAATACAGCGAGCAGATACGAGCCGCCATCACGAGCGGTGAGTTTGCGGTAGTTCCGCGGTCCCGCCGGAATGAAATCCTGTCGTTTATCGACGAAGGACTCGATGATATCAGCATCTCCCGGCCAAAAGATAAGATCGACTGGGGCATCCCCGTCCCCGGCGATAAAACACAGGTCATGTACGTCTGGTTTGATGCGCTGCTCAATTACATCACCGTGCTCGGATATCCCGAACATGCAGATTTCAAGAAGTTTTGGCCGGCTGAAGTACAGGTAATAGGCAAGGGTATCCTGCGTTTCCATGCGGCCATCTGGCCGGGCATCTTATTGGCGCTTGGCCTCCCACTGCCCAAATTGCTATACGTGCACGGCTACGTCAATGTCGATGGCAAAAAAATGAGCAAAAGCCTCGGGAACGCCGTCTCCCCGATGGAAGTAATCGAAAAATACGGCGCCGATGCGTTCCGCTACTATTTTATGCGGCATGTGCCGAGTTATGAGGACGGTGATTTTACCTGGGCAAACTTTGCTGCCGCGTACAACAACGAGCTTGCGAACGAGCTGGGCAATGCGGTCCAGCGTACCGTGGCGATGGTGCAAAAATACCAGGCCGGCATAGTGGGTGATATCCCTGATGACGGGCATGATATCGGCGCCTATCAGCAGGCACTTGCTGAATGTCGGTTCGATCGGGCACTTGACGCGGTCTGGGAACAGATCCGTGGCGTCAACCAGCTCATCGACGTTGAAAAACCGTGGGAAATCGCCAAAACCGGAGATGAACTGCATCTCCGTGAAGTTCTTGCCGACATCGTCAGCGATCTGGTGGAGATAGCCGGATTGCTTGAACCGTTTTTGCCGGAGACAGCCGCGAAAATCCAGCAGATTTTCGAAGGCGGCCTCATCCATCCCATTGAAGGTACTCTATTCCCGCGCCTCGAAGAAGCAGCTCCTGAGCCGGCGTAAGGTATCGAAAATGTCTGGCGTGATCGAGCTTATTGATACCCACTGCCATCTCCACGAAATCGAGAAGGCGCTGACACCAACGCATAGTAAATGGTTCGCGGACAAAGCCGAACGGACTGTTGAAACGGTACTTGGTGCGGCGCGAGACGCCGGCGTGGACCGTGTCATCTGCATTGGGACGACCGTCGCCGATAGCGCCTTGGCGATTGAGGTGGCAACTGCGCATGACGGGGTACTCGCGAGCATCGGCATCCATCCGCATGAAGCAAAACTTCACCGAGACATTGAGGTACAGCGCAATTTCGCGGCGCTGGCGGTGCAGAAAAAAGTGGTGGTGGTCGGCGAGTGCGGGCTGGATTACTACTACAATCATTCACCAAGAGAAGACCAGGAGGCGTTACTACGTTTCCAAATAGAGCTCGCGTTGGAGCATAATTTGCCGCTCAGTTTCCACGTGCGCGATGCGTTTGACGATTTTTGGCAGATTTTCGATAGCTATAAGGGCGTGCGGGGAGTCCTGCACAGCTTCACAGATACTCTGGATAATCTTGCGAAAGCGCTCGAACGTGGTCTGATGATAGGCGTGAATGGCATCGCGACGTTTGCCCGGGACGAGGCAAAAAGTGTGATATATCGCACAATTCCACAACGCGCACTACTGTTAGAAACGGATGCTCCTTACTTGACTCCGGTGCCGCATCGTGGTAAAGTGTGTGAGTCAAAACACGTTCGTGTGACGGCAGAGTTTTTGAGCGAGCTTAGAGGGGAATCTCTTGAGGAGCTTGCCGCAGCGACCACCGCCAACGCCGAACAATTATTTCGGTTATAAGTCA
>DAIPYY010000010.1:0-16964 GCA_036782475.1 Candidatus Saccharimonadota bacterium | reverse complement strand
CAAGAACCACCACCCGGCTCGACAACTATGTGAGTCTGCCGCCGGTGCTGTAGAGGCGCTAAAACCAAAAACTCTGGTGAAAACCTGTTGCACCGCATAGTGCTCATGCTATAATCGAGGTAATATGACAGTACTGAGTGGGGTATCATCATTCTTTGGCCTCGATATAGGGACCACTGGCGTGCGCCTGGTGGAACTTCGCGGGTCGGGAGACACGAGAACTTTGGTGAAGTATGCGTACGTTCCGATTGATGCGAAACTTTCACAGAGCGACAGCAAGGTAGACCAGCAAAAGCTTGCTCAGATTTTGCAGAGCCTTATTGCCGAAGCGCGGCCGTCAAGCAACAATGTCGCCGTAGGATTACCGAGCAATCGTGTTTTCACGACGGTTGTTGATTTCGACCAGCTTCCTCAGGCTGAACTCGCCAAGGCGATAACGTATCAGGCTGATTCATTGATTCCGACGCCACTCGCAGAGAGCAAACTCGATTGGGCGATTATCGGTGAATCACCCAAAGATAAAACTAAAGTCGAGCTTCTGCTTAGCAGCGTATCAAATAGTTTCATAGAACAGCGCCTCGACGTAATCGAGTCGATCGGTTTGAATGTCATAGCGTTCGAGCCCGATTCATTGGCGCTTGCGCGGTCATTGGTAGCTCCTGATGCAACGGCCCCGCAGCTTATCCTCGATATAGGCCAGCAGAGTACCGACCTTATCATCGTCATGAACGGCGCGCCTCGGCTGACGCGGTCCATCCCCACTGGCGCAGAGGCTATCATCCGTGCGGCAGTTCAAAACCTCAATATCGATGACAAGCAAGCGTCGCAATTCGTCTTTCGCTTTGGTGTCAGCAAAGATAAGCTAGAGGGCCAGGTGTACCAGGCGATCATAAGTACCATCGATATGCTCGTGGGTGAAATAGACAAGTCTATCAAATTCTTCCAGACAAGGTACCCGGGCTCCGCCCTTAACCAGATCGTCGTAACGGGTTCAGCCGCAACGATTCCCGAGCTGCCGCTATATTTGGCGAATAAATTCGGTATCAATGTCGAAATTGGCAATGCCTGGCGCAACGTCTCGTTCTCGGCGGATCGCCAAAATGAGTTGCTCGCTGTATCCAATCAGTTTGCCGTCGCGGTCGGCTTAGCGGAGAGGGACGAATAAAATATGGTACAGTTCAACCTCTTACCAGACATAAAATTGCAGTATATTAAAGCGCAGCGTACAAGGCACCTTGTGGCATTTGTCGCGACCATGGCATCGGTTATTTCGATTGGCTTGCTGCTTTTGGCGCTTTTCTTCGTGTATGGTGTCCAGAAGCAGCTTATTCGCAACCTTGACAATAAGATCGCGAAATCGAGCAGCTCACTCAAGAAAGTGGAAGACGTCGACAAGATTTTGACGATCCAAAACCAGCTGAGCAGCCTTACTACATTGCATGAGGGTAAACCGACAGCTTCACGCGTGTTCGGCTATTTACAAAAAACAACCCCTGGGCAAGTAAGCCTGAATAAGCTCCAGCTTGATTTTTCTACCTCTACGATTACAGTCGGAGGAACGGCTCCGTCACTTGATGCGGTAAAAGTATATGCCGATGCGCTTAAAACAGCAAAGTATACTGTCGGGAGCGATACGACAAAAACCTCGGCCTTTACAGAAGTTGTGCTGACAAGCTTCTCGAGGGACGACAAGGGCGCATCATTCACCATTACTGCTAAATTCAGTGCTGACCTGTTTGACACAACAAAAACCGTCAATCTTGAAGTCGCCGGAGCTAACAGCAGCGTGTTCGGGGAGGGGCAATAAAAATGGGTCAAATGAAAACAGCCAAGACACCGAGAGGTTCTGTGAAGCGTGTGCTTATCGACAAAGCAAACACGCGACTAGTAGTAACGGTCAGTATAGCGATATTTGCCATGGTGTTCTCGTTGGTTGCCGCTAAAACACTTTGGACGCAAAGTAGTTACCAGAAAAGAGTGATAGACGCGAAAAACAAAGCGGCTACACAGCTCCAGGCCAATGTTGAGGCGATGGATAAGCTCAGCACATCATATAACGCATTCGTGAATACCTCGACGAACATTATCGGAGGCAACTCACTTGGCAGCGGTCCCCAGGATGGCAACAACGCAAAGATTATCCTTGATGCACTGCCGAGCAAGTATGATTTCCCGGCACTTACCACCAACCTCGAGACTCTCCTGAGTGATCAACAGGTAGTGCTGGTGAATATATCAGGGGTCGATGATGAAATTGCCCAATCTGGCAATACCAACAGTCCCAACCCTTCACCCGTTGAGATGCCGTTCCAGCTGTCCGCCACGGCCGACTATGCAAAGACCCAGGCGTTGATTGAGGCGTTTGAACGATCGATCCGGCCAATTAAAATGACCACCTTGGACATCTCAGGGACACAAGACAAACTTACGACGACCATTTCGGCGCTTACATATTACCAGCCGGCGAAATCACTCAATATACGTGAGGAAATCGTAAAATGAAGCAAAAAGACATAGCTACTATTATCGTTATAGCATTCCTTGCCGGCATCATCTCGTTCTTCATCGCGAACCGGATCTTTGTCACTCCGGAGAACCGCCAACAAAAAGCCGCAGTAGTCGATGCTATCAGTGCCGAGGTGTCTAATCCGGATGAAAGGTTTTTTAATAAAAATAGTATCAACCCCACCCGTGATACTAGCTTGAACGGTACAAATACTAGCCCGTTTAACGGCACAAGCCAGTAAGGGAGATATCCCCGTGAGCGTACTCTCCGAGGAAAGCCAGCGGCACGTTGAGGAGCAATTGGTTGCATCCAATATATTGTCGCGCGCTGATTTGGCGGAGCTCAAGAAGCAGTCAAAAGACTCCGCGACCCCGCTATTCAGCCTACTTGTCAGTAGCGGCAAAGTGACCAACGAGCAGCTTACCAAAACGATCGCGCATGTATCGAAGGTACCGTATGTCAATTTGCTTGAGGCAAAAGTAGACCCCAAGATTCTCGAACTATTGCCCGAGGAGATAGCGGAACGGTATATGGCGGTACCGCTTGGCGAGATGCAAAAACGCCTCGTGGTGGCGATGCTTGACGCCGATAATGTCCAGGCAGTGGACTTTCTGAGCAACCGTATCGGCCGTCCTCTCAAGGTATATGCCGCAAGCGAAGAGGGTATCCGCCAGGTGCTACATCAATACCAGGCGCATATATCTGATGCGCTCGTGGGTGAGATGAGCCAAATCGGCGAGAACGTAACCATCGATACGACGAAGGCGAGAGAAGAAGCCGCCCAAAAAAGAGCCGACCAGGAAGCCAATATCAAGACTATCGTGCAGGATTCGCCTATCACGAAAGCACTGTCGACCATTTTGGAGTATGCAGCGAAAAATCGTGCCAGCGACGTGCATATCGAACCGCTCAAAGACAGCCTCAAAATCCGCTGCCGTATCGATGGTATCTTGCGCGAAATCATGAGCCTGCCGAAGAGTACCGAGCCGCCGCTGGTATCACGTATAAAAATCCTCTCGAACCTCAAAATCGACGAGCACCGCATCCCCCAAGATGGTGAATTCACTATTAATGTCGGCGGGCATGACATTGACTTGCGTATCGCGATAAGCCCGGTCGTATGGGGAGAGCAGGTAGTCATCCGCTTGCTCGATAAAAGCGGTACCAGCCTCAAGCTAGAAGATATGGGGTATGTCGGACGCAGCTTGCACACCATCAAGGCCGGGCTGGAGCGGACGAACGGCATGATTCTTACGTCCGGCCCCACCGGCTCCGGTAAATCGACCAGTCTGTATGCGCTACTGCAAGAAGTCAAAAGTGATGCCGTCAATATCGTCACGCTCGAGGACCCGGTTGAGTACAAAATGGAGGGGGTCAACCAGATTCAGGTGAATGCTGATATCGGACTGACATTCGCGAGCGGCCTTCGTTCCATTCTCCGTCAGGACCCCGATATTGTGATGGTGGGGGAGATTCGTGACCGTGAAACGGCCGAATTGGCCGTGCAGGCAAGCCTTACGGGACACTTAGTCTTCAGTACGCTCCATACCAACAGTGCGGCCGGCATCCTGCCTCGCTTGCTTGATATGGGGGTCGAGCCGTTCCTTATCGCCAGCACGGTGCACACAGTTATCGGCCAGCGGCTCGTCCGTCGCATCGGTAAGCACAAAGAACAGTACCAGTCTGATGCCGCCGAAACGGCCGCCATAAAAGCCGTTCTGGGCGACCTTTTGCCCACTGACGCCGAGCATATGCAGGAGATCGCTACCAATCTGGGATACGAGCACTTGCCTTTGGCGACCGATACCGCTTATACTTTAACTAAGGGCACGGACAGCCCCGATACCCCGGGAGGCTATAAGGGCCGAATGGGTGTGTACGAAGTCTTCGATGTGAGCGAAGCGATCCAAGATCTCATCTTGAAACGCTCTCCGAGCACGGAGATTCAGGCACAAGCACAGCGCGAAGGTATGATTACCATGCGCCAAGACGGGTACCTCAAAGCACTTGCCGGTTTTACGACCGTACAGGAAATAAACCGCGTCGCATCAGCGGATAGTGCATAAAAAAGAAGGAAGATACAAGGGTGGCAGCACAAGGACAACCGAGAATCGAATTACTCCTCGAAGAGGTTATTAAAAAAAAGGCTTCTGATTTACATCTCCAGGTTGGTCTGCCGCCGATGCTGCGTGTCGACGGATCATTGGTGCCGCTGGCCGGCGCTGACACGTTGACCGAAGAGTCGGTTGAGGGGCTGATCTTCGCCATCCTCGACGAAGACCAGAAACAGATCCTGCTCAAAGATAAGGAATTCGATTTTAGCTTTGCGTTTGGCGATCTCGGACGCTTCCGTGTCAATGCATTTCATGAGCGCGGCAATCTCGCAGCAGCGCTGCGCCTTATCCCGAATGAAATTTTGACTATCGAGCAGCTTGGACTCCCCCAGATTGTCGCGAAATTCGCCGAATACCCCCGTGGCCTGGTGCTCGTAACCGGCCCCACCGGCTCCGGTAAATCAACCAGTCTTGCTGCACTCATCCATAAGATCAACATGGAGCAATCCAAGCACATCATCACCATTGAGGACCCTATCGAATACACGCACCGCAGCAAACGATCTGTCATCGTCC
This sequence comes from Candidatus Saccharimonadota bacterium, assembly GCA_036782475.1. GTDB lineage: Bacteria > Patescibacteriota > Saccharimonadia > Saccharimonadales > UBA4665 > JAGXIT01. The sequence goes on along the minus strand of DAIPYY010000010.1, from coordinate 11,828 downwards.
AGCGTGAAGTCCACTACGATACGTACTCATTCAGTGCGGCGCTCCGCAGTAGCCTTCGCGAAGACCCGGACGTCGTGCTTATTGGTGAGATGCGCGACCTTGAGACCATCGCAAGCGCCATTACTATCGCCGAGACGGGGCACCTCGTCTTCGCGACGCTGCACACTAACAGTGCTGCACAGTCTATCGACCGTATGGTGGACGTGTTTCCGCCTCACCAGCAGCCGCAGATTCGCGCCCAGCTCAGCAATATCCTCATGGCAATCTGTAGTCAGCGGCTCGTGCCTGCCATTGGCGGCGGACGTATTGCGGCGGCAGAGATTCTCATCGCGACACCGGCCGTGCGCAATATCATCCGAGAGGGCAAGACCCATCAGCTCGACGCGGTTATTCAGACGGGCGCGGAGTTCGGCATGCAGAGTATGGACAAACAGCTTGTTCAGCTTATCCACGCCGGTTCTATCAGCTATGATGAAGCGCGCAGTTTTGCGGTCGACCCCGATGAATTAGATCGGCTGATGAGGGATTAGGAGGAAAGATGCTTACTTATCAATATACCGCTCGGAACCCTCAGACAGGACAAGTCGTCAAAGCTTCCGTCCAAGCCGACAGTGAAGCGGCTGCGGCCAAGCTGATTAGTGGTGAAGGGTTAGTTCCGACAGATATTCGCCTCGGCGAGACATCGGGCAGCCTGCTGTCCGGCAAAGGAAAAGTCAAAGCAAAGGACAGGGTGCTCTTTAGCCGTCAGCTTAGTACGCTTATCAACGCAGGCCTTCCGCTGCTCCAAGCACTTAGAAGTGTCAATCAACAGACGACGAACAAACAGATGCAGATGGTATTAGCTAGTATTATCGCTGATATCGAGGGTGGCTCTACGCTGGCCAATGCGATGGGTAAGCATCCAAAAGTGTTCAACCAGGTCTATCTGAGCCTTATCGCGGCCGGTGAATCATCCGGTACACTTGACCAAGCTCTTGAGCGTCTGGCAGTTCAGCAGGAGAAAGAGGCCGATCTCAACAGCAAGATTCGCGGTGCTATGATTTATCCGATTATCGTCCTGCTCGTCATGGTCGCGGTGGTGGGCTTCATGATAGTGAAGGTGTTGCCACAGGTGGAGACGCTCTACGAGGGGATGCCGGGAACTACGCTGCCACTTATAACCCGCATATTGCTCGGTGTTGCGCACTTCATCATCAAGTTCTGGTGGATCATATTGATCGCGCTTGGTGTCCTCGGATTTTTCACGACCCGCTGGGCGCGTACAGGTCCCGGCAAAGAGTTCATTGATAAGGCGAAGATGAAGATGTGGCCGCTCGGACCACTTTTCATGAAGGTTTATATGGCGCGATTCGCCCGTACCGGTGCGACGCTTGTGGCAAGCGGTGTACCGCTTCTGCAGGTCCTCAACATCACGAGTGATGCGGTAAATAATGTTCATATCCAACGTGCGATCCAGCAGGCTGCAGAAAAGGTCAAAGGCGGTAAAAGCCTCGCCGATTCCATCGAGAACAACCCGAATTTCCTGCCGCTCGTGCCGAATATGATCCGCATTGGTGAACAGTCAGGTGCGATCGAACAGATGATGGCAAAGGTAGCGGACTACTATGAAAAAGAAGTAGATACGGAAGTGGCAAACATCTCCTCGATAATCGAACCCGTCATGATGGTGCTTCTCGGCGTCGTAGCGTTCATCATCGTCGCCGCAGTACTGTTGCCTATCTACGGGCTTGCCGGTAACTCAAGCCTCGGCACGTAGGATGCCGTGGCATGAGTATGACTTGCATTTTCATAGTATAGTGAGTATATTCAAACTATAAGCGTAATAGTAAAAGGGGAAAGGGCACCTAACCTATGCAAAAACTTCGTCACAGTAACTCAAAAGGCTTCACTATCATCGAAGTCCTTATCGTTTTAGCCATCGCCGGCCTTATCATGGTAGTGGTCTTCTTGGCAGTCCCAGCGCTGAATCGTAATTCACGCAACAATGCATTGAGCACGAACGCAAATAACATTATGTCCGGAGTGGGAACCTATGTTAGCAATAACAATGGTACCTTGCCCGCAAATGTAGCAGCAGCTGCTGTCTCGGGTGGCAAAGTAACTATCGGGGCTACCACGGGCGTAAACCAGGAAGTCGTTAAGGTAGACTCTAGTGTGACGAATTTTTCAATTGTTGATGCCAAGAGTATTACCACGACAAGCGGTATTGGTGCGGTTCAGGTAGTCAAGAAAGCCCAATGTAACGATACGAAAACTGATGTGGTCACAACCGGTGTAAGTAGTAGATCCTACGCCCTGCTGTATGTTGCAGAGGGGAGCGGTGGTGACATCCTGAAGTGCATAGATGGTTAAACTCCTATAAATGTAAAGCAATTAGAAAAGGGTTCTTTGGAACCCTTTTCTAATGCTAAGATAATGGTAATGATTATGTTCTATCTCATTTTGTTAGGGTTAGTTTTGGGAAGTTTTATAAATGCGCTGGTGTGGCGGCTGCGGAAGCAGGACGAGCTTGTCTATCCTGAACTCGTAGACAATAAGAGAAGAGGCTCTAAGGATAATCTTACCAAAGACGAGCTTTCTATAGCTCGTGGACGCAGTATGTGCCCGGAGTGCCATCACATGCTGGCGGCGAAGGACCTTGTGCCGGTGTTCAGCTGGATTTGGCTCCGCGGCAAGTGCCGCTACTGCCATAAGCCGATAAGCTGGCAGTACCCCCTCGTAGAACTGCTTACAGGGGTACTATTTGCTGTGTCGTATGTCTTTTGGCCGCTTGAGTTTGATGCGCTTGGTATCTTCCGCTTGGCGTTTTGGTTGATTTTCGTCACGGGTTTTGTAGCACTCGCCGTGTATGATCTGCACTGGTTCGAACTGCCTGACCGCATAGTCTGGCCCTTGTTGGCTCTCGCCGTGCTGCAGACGCTGACTGTTTTTATAGTGGGCCGCGACATTACCATTCTCGCGCAGGCGTTACTGGGAGCGGTGGTCATTACAGGGGTGTTTGGTGGCCTGTATGCCGTTTCAAAAGGTAAATGGATTGGGTTTGGCGACGTCAAACTTTCCCCGGTGCTTGGGTTGCTTGCAGGTACGCCGAGTAAGGCATTCCTCGTGATTTTCTTTGCCTCTGTCATCGGTACACTTGTCAGCCTGCCACTTTTCATGAAGGACAAAAATTCATTCAAAAAACAGATTCCATTTGGTCCGGCACTGTTGCTTGCGACACTCATCGTGGTGCTCTTCGGTACACAAGTCATAGACTGGTACATGAGTTTTCTGTACTAGGGGTACACTTATCGCATATCCCGCAATAACACGCTTATGGTATACTGAGGATAGGTATGAAAAAGGGTGGCTCCACCGAGAGAAAAAAGCTTGGTTTTACCATCGTCGAGACGATGATAGTTTTAGCGGTATCGGGCGGGCTTTTTGTCATTGCGGCGCTATACATTAACGGTAGACAGGCGAAAACAGAGTTCCAGGTAGGTATCCGTGATGCACAGACCAAGATCCAGCAAGTTATTAACGAAGTAAACTCCGGTTACTATCCGTCGAGCACGTTTAGCTGTACGGGGTCGACGGTAAGTAATCTTACCCTCGGCGCTTTTGGGACAGGACAGGGGCAGCATGATAATTGCATCTTTGTCGGTAAAACAGTAGTGATGAGCGGCAGTACTATCTATGTTTTTCCGCTGGCGGGCAACCGCGCTCTGAACAAGCAAGACGTCGAAAACCCCATAGAAGCCCATGTGACGGCTATTGCGCCATCCACCGCTAATCCCGATGCTCCTAACATCGTGGAAACGTATACATTGCCAAACGGACTCGCGTTTATGGGGAGATATACGGAAGATGGCGGTACCCCTAGTTCAACTACGCCTTACGGTTTCTCTGTCATGAGCAGCTTTGCTCAGGCGAGCGGAGCGACAATCGGTTCTCAGTCGGTTGATCTCTACGGGTTTAGCCCTGCCAATAGCTTTTCTCTGGCTTCAGCTACTACTCCCACTGGGATGGCAAACGTCATCAACGGGGAGTACAGAAAAACTGGTGCTTTCCCAGAGCGTAAAGAACTTCGCTTTTGCCTTCAGAGTGGCGGCACGAATCAATCAGTTTGGATTATCGTAGGCGATAGCACGAACGGAGGCAGCGCGGTGCGAACTGAAATAAAGGGGAACACCTCATGCGCTTAATACCTGGGTATCGAAAGAGTCAGCGTGGCGACACAATCGTGGAGGTGTTGATAGCTATTGGTATAGTGAGTCTCGTGCTTGTTACTGCATACGCTACAAGTAATCGCAATGCGCAGACCATGCAGAACACCCGCGAACAAACACAGGCGCAGAAACTCGTAGAGGGCCAGATAGAGTATTTGCGGGCATATAGCGGGTCCGATACTTTCTCTTCGACCAAGTGCTTTGTCGGGTCGAATATCACCTCAGGTGCCAACTGTACAGTAAATGGCAGCGGGACTACCGTAGGATCGGGTTATACGGGAGCTTCCTACGCTTTGGGCATAACAAAAAGCTCTTCGGTATACACAGTATCTGCTCAGTGGGATAAATTGGGCGGCGGTAAGGGCAATATAACGATGCATTATTACTATGAAGACTAGCAATAAGACACAGTTAGGACACAGCAAAGGCTTTACTATAGTGGAGCTGATGATAGCGACCATGGTTTTTTCGACAATCTTGGTGGCTATCAGCATCGGTGTAATGTACTTCACGCGTTCGTACTATAAAGGTGTCTATGAATCATCTACCCAGAATGCAGCGCGCAATGTCGCCGAATCCATCACGAAAGCGATCCAGTTTAACGGTTCTGAGAACAACGTAGTACTGCCGACGATTGATACGGCCACCGGCAAAAACTACTTATGCGCAGGAGGATATATTTTCGTATATCAGCAGGGCCAAAAGTACACGGGATCGGGTACTACTGGATTTTACACCCAACCGCTCACAGGTAATTGCATGAGTGTACCGCCAGCGAGTAACCAGCAGCAGCTGCTCGGAAAGAATATGAGGATAGCCAGTATCACCATGAACGGCTCGGCGGCTGCGTCATATACGGTTACTGTGACAGTCGCTTACGGCGACGATGACGTACTTAGCGCTACCGAGGGATCTAACATCGCATGTATTACCGGTAGCGGATCGGAATATTGTGCAGTTTCGACTGTAACCGCGACCGCAGTACCCAGGATAGCAAACTAGAATAATAAGGAGTAAAATAAGGATAACTATGAAGCGGCATACTAACCGACAAGAAGGAATTGTTTCGTTTATGGTGACGCTCATCATGATGCTCGTTATATCTCTTATAGTGATAGGATTTTCCCAGACGGCGCGTCGTACCGCACGTGAGGCACTTGATGCCCAGCTTAGCAGCCAGGCGTTCTATGCAGCGGAGTCGGGCGTCAATATGGTGGCGAGTGAAATCCGGGGAGGCACGCTTGATTCTAAGGAGACTTGCGCGCCAAACGATGATTATCCGGTTACAAGCCTCTCAACAGACGATGGTGTAAAGGTAACGTGTACCTTGGTCAATCCTACTCCTGACGATATCGTGGTCAGTGCCAGCCAGACGGCATCGACGGTTGTCCCTATATATAGTTCTTCCGGAGCCTCACTGACAAAACTCAGCTTCGCCTGGATACCTCCAACGGGCCTTAGTGGCGTCTTCAGCGGCTGCTCCGCACTCGGTAGCTTCTCCCCTCAGGCTCCTAATAACTGCAATTTTGCGCTGCTTAGGGTCGATCTCATGAAAGACGTTCTTCCTGCGGGGTCTACAAACGATCAGAAATTTACTTCACTTACCAACAATATGGTGACGTTCTATATGCAGCCCCAAACAAGCAGTACAGGTACCGTTTCGATGAGTGATTTCAGCAATCCGAAAGGCCGTATCGTCGGCGCGCGGTGCGATTCAGACAAATGTAGTGTATCAATTACACTAAGTGGTAGCGCGCAAGCTGCTCGGTACCATGCCCGCATCAGTACGATGTATCGAGATACTTCGCGTGTAACCATAACAGGGAATGACGGTGCTATCACCTTTAGTGATGCTCAGGTAGTCATAGACTCTACTGGTAAAGCACAAGACGTCTTGCGGCGCGTACAGGCGCGATATCCTCTCGGCGTGACGACTGGTGATGCTCCGTATTCGCTCCAATCCGGAAGCACTGTCTGTAAGAAATTTACCGTAGCTAATGGCCAAGTGAATAGTTACTCTTCTTCTTGTCCTTAGGTTCTCTATCTTTGGGTTTGGATTGCTATTTGTGGTGAAACTTTTCGTGGACGGCTTTGAGGTGCGGGTCAGTAACATGGGTATAGATCTGCGTCGTACTGATATTGCTGTGGCCAAGCAGAGCCTGGACGGAGCGCAGGTCCGCACCGTTCATAAGTAAGTTCGTAGCGAAACTGTGGCGCATCGTATGGGGGCTGACATGCTTGGTGATGCCTGCCATGAGCGCGTAGTGTGCGACGAGCCGCTGTATGCTCCTAGCGGTCAGTCGATAGAAATTACCGCTTCGATCAACGGTTTTGCGCCCGCCGTAACGGATGAAAAGCGGCTTTGTGGTGTCGGTACGCATATCTAGGTATTTCTGTACCCATTCTGCCGCCTCGACGCTGATGAAAATAGGCCTATCTTTCTGCCCCTTACCGCGGACCATAAATTCACGCCGTTTGAGATTGATGTGGTCCCGGTCGAGTCCGACAAGTTCACTTACACGGAGCCCGCTGCTAAAAAGCAGCTCCAGAATCGCCCGGTCGCGCATGCCCGCTTCAGTGGTAATGTCCGGCTGATCGAACATGCGGCTCAGCTCATCTTCATTCAGGAATGTAACCTGCGGGCGCTTCGTGCGGGCCAGTTCGATTTTATCCGGTGCCATGCAGTCTATCCCGCGTCGATTACAAAACTTCAAGAAACTCCTGAGAGCGATAAGGTGGTAATTAAGCGTCGTCTTTTGCAGCTCATCGCTGATGTTGGTACCGAGCCGATTCAGCCAGAGCCGCCATTTGCGTACGAGTTCTTGATCTATATCGTGTACGGTGATGTCACCGGCGTAGTCGGCAAGGCGCGTCAGGTAATGGTCGTAGTTGGCGATTGTCTTCTGCGAACGGTTTTGCTCGATTTCGAGGTATTCCAGAAAGTCGGTTTTTGCACGGGTGAATTTCATACTTTTATTGTAGTGCAATAAAGCATGAAAGGATATGGTAAGAATATGCTGCGCTCTGTGACAACACCGCTTAACTCTTCGGTAATAACCTGGTACAATACCACCAGTAAACAAGGAAACGGTATGGAAGAAAGAACGTTAGTTATTTTTAAACCGGATGCCGTTATGCGTGGCATCGTGGGAGAGGTGATGACTCGTTTCGAACGAGCCGGCTTCAAGATTATCGGTATGAAGATGCTTCAACCGGATTACCAATATTTCTACGATCACTATGAAGGCATCGGGACGCTCAAAACCCGTAAAGGAGACGAGATATTTGAAAGTCAGCTTACGACTATGCAGATGGGTCCGGTCATAGCGATGGTGCTTGAGGGGGTAGAGGCAGTAGAATTTGTGAGGAAGATGGTCGGTTCGACCGAGCCAAAATCCGCGCAGCCGGGTACTATTCGAGGTGATTATGCGCACGTCAATTACGGTCAGCCGGCGGCGGCAGGGATGGGGGTGCCAAACATCGTGCATGCGAGTGCCACCCAGGAAGAAGCCGAAAGAGAGATTGACCACTGGTTCGCCGAGAGCGAGATCTACGCCAACTACAATACCGTACATGCCATGTTTACACAGCCCAAAAAGAAAAAGTAACAGATATAAACTTGAGTACATTTTGTACTCAATACGCCCCCATAGTTCAATGGATAAAATAGTTCCGTCCTAAGGAAAAGCTCTAGGTTCGAATCCTGGTGGGGGCACCAAAAAGTTTTAGTCTAGCCGCTTCGCCCCTATGATGTCGTATTCGCCGCGGACTAATCTGCTACAATACGCTTATGGCAAATGAGAGTCCAAAGACCCAACAATCTCAGCAGGTAAAATACTTCGAAGACCAATTTGATGATGAAGAGGTGAAGTATGTCTTCCGCAGGCATCCCATTGTCATGCGCATGGGATTGATATGGGGCTCGCTCGGTTTACTGCTTGGGCCGCTCTATACTCTTGTTCTCACTTATGTGCGGCCAGACGATCCGCCGTCCATGGGCTTTTTCTATCTCAGCTTTCTTGTCAGCGTATTGATCTCGACGGTACTGTTTTTCCCGTATTGGATGGGGTGGTATTTCAGTGTGTTCATCGTGACGAACCAGCGATTCATCCAGATCACACAGCGTGGGTTTTTTCACCGCAATGTTTCCGATATCAACCTTAATCTTATCCAGTCCATCAATTATGACATCGATGGACTCGAGCAGACCCTGCTGGGCTATGGTACAATTACTATGCAAACGTATGTAGGCGATCTAGTGATGCATCACATCCATCACCCTGCCAAGACGCAGCGCAAGATTGTCGATATACTACGTGGGCTCGGCATCACGCCAATGGTCAATCAAGTAAATCTTCGCTCAAATCCCCATGAAGCAAAATAATTCCTCTGACAACTCGTCCCATAATCCTCTAGCGAAAGTGAAATCGGTAGTGCCGCCGGTGGCGTCACGCTTCAAAAAGCAGAGCCTGCAGCAGCAAACGGCCGAGGCACTCGAAAACTTGCCGCGCATCACGAACGAAACAGTTGCCGAACACCGCGAAGAAGTCCTGAAAGGGGCCCGCAAGTATAAATATCCCCTTAGCCACTCGAAGCATAAGATTATCATCATCTCTGCAGCCCTTCTTTTTATCGTCCTTATGGCGTTTTTGGTCGGTTCGATAGTCAATCTTTATAAATTGCAATCAACCTCAAGCGCAATGTACCGAGTGACACAGATTGTCCCCTTTCCGGTCGCTAAGGTAGGAAAAGACTACGTATCATATGAAAACTATCTGTTCGAGCTGCGGCGGTATATGTACTATTACCGCACCCAACAACAAGTTGACTTCTCAAGTGAATCAGGGAAACGACAGCTTGAGCTGTATAAACCTCGTGCTATGGCCAGCATTGTACAGGACGTATATGTCAAACAGCTTGCCGCCAAAAATGGGATAACCGTCAGCAGCGAAGAGGTAGATGATGCTGTCAAAATGCTACGTACACAAAATCGCCTGGCCAGCAATAAAGAACTAGCGAGTGTTATCCGCCGTTTTTATAACTGGTCTATCAACGATCTTGAGCGTGAGCTGCACCAGGAGCTGCTAGCGCAAAAAGTAGCGGCCAAGCTTGATACGGCTGCTGCTACCAAAGCCACCGATGTCTTGCGTCAAGCGAAGAGCGGCGCTGACTTCGGAGCGCTTGCAAAGCAGTACTCGGATGACACTAGCACGAAAGATAACGGGGGACAGTATACCGATACTACCATCGTAATCGGCAGCCAAGAGGTGCCAGCGGTCGTGGTGCGGGAACTCGCCAAAATGAAGCCCGGTGAAGTCTCAAGCGTCATCACATCGCCTACTTCTTTCGAAATCGTAAAGCTTCTCTCGGTCGATAGTAACGGTAAGTACAAAGCTTCTCATATCCAGATTAATTTTCGTCCGGTCAGCGATTTTACAAAAGAGGTTGCCGCAAAAACGAAGGTGACCTACTACATCGACATCAAAGACTAGGGGAGTGGTATCTTATCGAGAGCCTTTGCTGGCTATACGCTTGCATTTCTGTCGCTGGCTTGCTACACTTACCCCTGTTGTATCTGGGCTCGTAGTGAAGTTGGCCTATCACGCCTCCCTGTCACGGAGGAGATCGCCGGTTCGAATCCGGTCGGGCCCGCCAAGAAAAAAGTCTCACCCTAAGAAGTGGGACTTTTTTCTTGGCGATGTGGAGTCCGGTAGTCGGTTATCCCATCACAAAAAATACCCCGGCTACGTCGGGGTATTTTCTCTAGCAACCGAGGCGGACAGATAGCTCGCCGTTATTTTTTGCTCGCCGGCTTGCTTGTAGCACCGCAGTATTTGCAGCGTTTGGCAGCGGCTGGGATGCCACTGAGACACTCTGGGCATTCGCGTTCGGCTGGTTTTTCGACCTCGTCGCTTGGCTTGAGCTTACCCATAAGTTTATTCAGCGGCTGTACGACAAAGAAGAAGACCACTGTCGCAAGAATCAAGAATGAGAGCAGAGCATTGATAAAGCTGCCGTACATAAACTTGCTGCCGTTGATACTAAAGCTGAGCGAAGAGAAATCAGGCTGTCCGCCAAATGCGGCGATGAGCGGCGTAATAAGATCCGCGACCAGCGAATTCACGACCGCCCCGAAAGCGGCACCGATGACAACCGCGACCGCGAGGTCGACTACGTTACCGCGTAGGATGAATTTTCTAAAATCTTTGAGCATTTGACATATCTCCTCTCATTATTACTACTAAAATGTATTGTACAGGCGCGCTCCCGGGAGTCAACCGGAACTTTAGTTCCTGCTTTTCTCGCATATTCTATCTGGTATAATGACACAGTCGCCACCTTAGCTCAGCTGGTAGAGCAGCGCATTCGTAACGCGCAGGTCAGCAGTTCGATCCTGCTAGGTGGCTCCACGTCGGAACTCGTTTCAACCTTACTTTACGTTCGGCAATCAAGTGGCCGAGCGTAAAGTAAGATTTTGCACGATTCCTCCTTTCGCTCGTCAAACGCTTCGCTGGTTTGATTCGCGTACGCGGGTGTCGTATAACGGCCATTATGTAGCCTTCCCAAGGCTGAGACGCGGGTTCGACTCCCGCCACCCGCACCACTCTACGTGCAGACTTTTCCTCACTTCTTTGATACAATGGCTGCTAGTCTATGTCGAGCAATAAACACTTCTTACAAGATCGAACCGTTCTGCTCCTAGTGAGTATCGAAAGTTTTCTGACATTGCTCGCGACGACACTTATCCTGCTCAAGCTCAGTACCGTACGGGGGAAAGTGTCGTTCGTCACACAGTTTCGCTCCCAGCCGAACGCGCTTGATTTCGTCACTGGCGGCGTGGGTGTAAACGGCACCGTATGGGATATCGTAGGCTTTATCGCTGCCGCCGTGCTCTTTTTTGGCATCGGTACGGCTCTTGCATATCGGGTGTACAAAATCAATCGCAGCCTTTCCGTTGTCGTCCTTACGCTCACGCTCATCCTGCTGCTATTCCTCATTGCCGTTAGTAACATCTTACTCATCCTTCGATAATGACCGACATCGAAATCCCTTACGAAAAAGATCGCCGCGGCTGGTACCGTTTTTTTGAGATGCTGCCAGGCTTGCTTAGCTGGTCGATGTTGTGTCTGCCCTTTATTTTGTCCTGGATCAATGTCCGTTTCGCAGCATTCTTTATACTGATTTATTTGCTCATTAACTTTGTGCGCTCTATCGCCGGTACTTCTCGCGCTGCTCAGGGCTATAAGATCATGAAAGATCATCAAAAATTACCTTGGGAGGCAATGCTCAAGGAGCTCGATACTGCCCACATCGATCCGCACGCAAAGCGGCCGACGTGGCATCGGCGGGCAGTAGAACGGCTCCCGGATAGGCCGTTGCTTATGCCGACACAAGATGTCATTCACGCTGTCTTTATCGCCGTATACAAAGAATCCCGTGATGTCGTGGAGCCGACCATCAAAGCGATATTGGAGTCGGCATTTGATATGCAGCAAGTTATCTTGGTTATTGCCTACGAAGAGCGGGCCGGTGCTGTCACCGAAACGTTGGTGCGTCAGCTCGGCGTTGAGTACAAGACCGCTTTCAAAGACATCCTGGCCGTTAAACACCCCCGTAACA
>DAIPYY010000009.1:0-18268 GCA_036782475.1 Candidatus Saccharimonadota bacterium | reverse complement strand
AGTATTCGTCGAAGATATACTGAAGCTTTCGACCGAACAGCTGGAAACCACTTTTCGTGTTAACGTCTTCGCTGCTTTTTGGCTGGTCAAGGCAGCGCTGCCCCACATGCCAAGCGGCGCGAGCATCATCCTGACGACGTCAATTCAGGCATATCAGCCGTCGCTCGGTTTGCTCGACTATGCAGCGACCAAGGCGGCTATCGCGAATTTTACAAAAGGATTGGCACAACAGCTGGCCCCAAAAGGCATCCGTGTCAATGGCGTCGCACCCGGTCCGATCTGGACGCCACTCCAGCCGAGCCACGGCCAATCACAGGAGAAGCTGGAAAGATTCGGCGAAGACACGCCACTCGGCCGGGCGGGACAGCCGGCGGAGCTTGCCCCTGCTTACGTTTTCCTCGCGAGCCAGGAGTCGAGCTATATCACGGGTGAAATCATCGGGGTGACCGGCGGACGACCTATTTCGTAGAAGAAGGGGCGAAGCCTTCATAAACTATAGACTCTCGCATGCATGATTGATGGATGCGCCGCGGACGCGTATACTTTCTTATTGAACATATAAGAGGCGGTTAAGACGGCGCATGGTTTCACACGACATCAATGACTATATCGAACCCCTGCATGTCAATGGCATGTCGGGCCGTATGCTGTATTTGCCTCCGGCTACGGGACAAGACCGCGAGATTCTGGTGATCTATGGTCATCATTCGTCATTGGAACGATGGTGGGGCCTGGCGCAGGCGTTCAACGACTACGGTGCGGTGGTCATGCCGGATCTCCCCGGTTTCGGCGGCATGGACAGTTTCTTTTCTATCGGGAGGAAAGCCACTCTCGACGACTACGCGGATTATGTCGCCGCCCTCATGAAACTTCGCTATAAGCGTCGCAAAGTCATGCTGGTGGGGATTTCTTTCGGTTTCATCGTAGTGACGCGAATGCTGCAGCGCTACCCGGAGCTGGCAGGCCGCGTCGAGATGCTGGTAAGCGCCGTCGGGTTCATGCGGGCGGACGATTTCCTTTTCACGAAAACGCGTATGTGGTGGTATCTGCTCGGTTCACGCATCCTGAAGACGCCGCCGATCACGAAGTTTTTCCGCTACGCCATCCTGAACCATCCGGTGCTCAGTACGGCATACGCACGGACACATAACGCCAAGGTTAAATTCGCCCAGGCGAACGGCCGTGAGGAGTTCGACAAAATGATGGACATGGAAGTCGTGCTCTGGCAGTGCAACGACGTACGAACGCATTTCACGACCACCGTCGAGATGCTGACCGTGGACAACTGTGACCGCCCGGTCCATCTGCCCGTTTGGCATGTATACACCGAAAACGACAATTATTTCGACAATGCAGTGATCGAACAGCAGATGCGCGTGGTGTTCGACGATTTTTATCCGGCGGTGATTACCTCCGCGGCTCATGCTCCGAGCGTACTGGCCACAAAAGAAGAAAGTACCGTGCTTATCCCGAAGGTGCTGCGAACGGTGCTGAAGCCCGCTCCGCCCCGTGCGAAAAAACCGGCGAAAAAGAAGACTGTCCGCAGTTCTGCGAAACCGAAGGCCAAGCGTCCGCGTAAAAAATCTACCGCCAAATAGCGGTGATAATGCTATACTGGAAACATGAAAATTGGGCTGGTGTGTCCATATAACATGGCACTTGGCGGTGCTGTGCAGGAGATCGTCAAAGAGTCATATGACGAGCTGAAACGCCGCGGGCACGACGTCGTGATATTAACGCCGATGCCGAGTCAGGGCCGGCCCGATCTGCCGGGCTACCGCATCCGCTACGTCGGCAAAGCGTACGACCTCAGAGCTATCGGCACGGTCGCTCAAGTGAGTATGGTGACAGACAGCCGGGAAATCGATCGTTTTTTCGCTGAAGAGCGGCCTGATGTCCTGCATGTCCATGAGCCATGGGTACCGCTGATGAATCAGCAAGTGCTGAAAAAGGCGCCTTGCCCGGTCGTCGCCACGTTCCATGCAAAATTGCCGGAAAGTGCTGCTGCGAACCTTATCAAGACGCTTGGTCGCGTCTACACCCGTCCGGGGATCCGGCGCGTCAATGTTTGCGTGGCGGTGTCCGAGCCTGCTGCCGAGCATATCAGCGCCGTTCTAAACCGTCCTGTACCGATTATCCCCAATGCGGTCAATCTGGCCGAATTCGCCCCGCCGTCTAAACATATCCTCCTTGCGGCCGGCAAGAAGACGCTTCTGTATGTCGGCCGGCTGGAAACACGCAAAGGGGCTGCTTATCTCATCAGCGCTTTCAAGGAACTGCACAAAAACCATCCTGAAACGCGGCTTGTTATCGGCGGCAAGGGCCCCGACATGGATATGCTCCGCGCCCAGGCGACGGCCGAGGGCACGGGTGCCGTCGAATTCCTGGGGTACGTGGAGGATACCGAAAAGAAGCGCCTGATGCAGCACGCCGACCTGTTTGTCGCGCCGGCTATTTATGGGGAGAGTTTTGGCATAATCCTCATCGAAGCACTGGCAAGCGGCCAGGTCGTCGTGGCCGGTGACAATCCCGGGTATCGCAGCGTGATGAAAGGGTTCGGCAAAGTGTCGCTCGTCGACCCGCACGACACCGCTGCTTTCGCGGCGAAGCTTGAAACGATGCTCTACGACGAAAAACTGCGCGGCGATTTCCAGAAATGGGCCCATAGCGAAGTGCGGCAGTATGATTACCGCGTCGTTACCGACAAATACGAAGCGATATTTACCCAACTTTTCGAGGAGACACACCATGACAACGAAACAGCGTAGACTCAAAGTCGGATTGGTGCTGGACGACTCGCTCGACAGTACCGACGGCGTGCAGCAGTATGTGTGCCGTATCGCCGAGTGGCTTGAACGGAGCGGCCATGAGGTGCATTTTCTCGTCGGACAGACGAAGCGGACCGACCTCGCCAATATCCATCAATTGTCGCGCAACCTGCGTGTACGGTTCAACGGCAATGTCATGTCGATGCCGCTGCCGACGTCGAAAAAACTGCTGCGAGACACACTCGACGAGCTAAAACTCGACGTGTTGCATGTCCAGACTCCTTACAGTCCTTTTATGGCCGGACGGCTCATGCGGCTCGTGCCTGATGAAACCGCCGTGATCGGCACGTTCCATATCTTGCCGTACTCACGGCTCGTGACAGCGGCGAATAGCGTACTCGGGCTCGTCAATAAAAACTCCGGCAAAGCATTCGACACTATGATGGCAGTCTCCGAGCCTGCCAAGAACTTCGCGAAACGCACCTATGGCTATGACAGCGTGGTTGTGCCGAACCCGGTGCGCGTGGCGGATTTCATCGACGCCAAGAACCAAGCGCCGACCCCCCGAATCGTTTTTATGGGCCGTCTCGTCGAGCGCAAGGGCGCTATGTGGCTGCTAAAAGCGGTCGCTTACATGAATGAGCACAGTTTATATACCGGTGAATTCGAAGTCATCGTAGGCGGCAAGGGCGAAATGCTGCCCCAGCTGACTCGCTTCGTCGAAGACCACGAGCTGGAGACGATCGTCAGATTTCCCGGCTTCGTACCCGAAGACGAAAAAGCATCGCTGCTCGCCAGCGGTGATATCACGGTATTCCCGAGTACCTCAGGTGAGAGTTTCGGCATAAGCCTGCTTGAAGCGCTGGCCGCCTCGCGCGGCGTCGTGCTTGCCGGTGACAATCCCGGGTATCGCAGCGTGATGTACGGCTTTCCCGACCAGTTGTTCGACCCGTGTGACACGCCGGCGTTCGCGGCCCTACTCGCCAAGTGGCTGAGCCACACGAAGGGGCGACAAGCCATCCGCAAAAAACAGCGCGAGTACGTGAATCAGTTCGATATCGCCGTTGTCGGGACGGCAGTCGAAAAAATATACCGGGAGGCTTTGCAATTGCGACGCGTGTCGTGAGACAATGACAATTATGAAACTGTTCAAAGCAAACGAATCAGAGTTAGAGGTTACCATATCAAATCGTACGATATTCCGCATCGTGGGCATGACGGTGCTGGCGATCATCACGTTCCTCGCCATCAAAACGAGTATGAGCACGCTGGTACTCATCGGTACGGCGGTGTTCTTGGCGCTGGCACTCAATGCACCGGTGCACTGGCTGGCTAACCGTTTGCCGCAGCGCAAAGGCGACAACCGCAAACTTGCTACGCTCATATCTATCCTCGTGGTGTTGGCGGCGCTCATCGGTTTTATCGTTGCGGTCGTGCCGCCGATGGTAAAGCAGACGGCATCGTTCATCAGTACCGTCCCGACACTTATCAGTGACGCCCGCGATGAGAATACCGCCATCGGCAGGTTCATCGCCAGGTACAACTTACAAAAGCAAGTCGACAAGCTATCGGATCAGCTCTCCGACCAACTGGGTGAGATCGGGGGTTCTGCCATAGCTACGATAGGTACGGTGGGGTCAAGCCTGTTTTCGTTCGTGACGGTGATAGTGCTTACTATCATGATGCTGCTCGAAGGACCGCGCTGGATAGAGCTGGCGTATCGGCTCATCCCGGCGCGCCGGAGAGGGCATAGTCGCGAACTGTCCCGAAAAATGCTCAATGTCGTCCAGGGGTACGTCAACGGCCAAGTGACACTAGCGGCGGTGGCGGCGGTGCTCATCGTGCCGATTTTCTTTATCATGGGCGTGAGCTACCCCATTGCCCTTATGGTGCTCGTGTTCATCTGCGGACTTATCCCGATGGTAGGCCATACGATCGGCGCCATCATCTCTACGATCATCGCCCTTTTCACTTCGCCATTGGCGGCCATCGTCGTGCTTGGCTACTACATCCTGTACCAGCAGATTGAAAACTATGCGGTCCAGCCGAAGATACAGTCCAATTCGACGAATATGTCGCCGCTCTTGGTGCTTATCGCCGTACTGCTCGGTGCGAACTTCGGTGGACTGCTCGGCGCGTTGGTCTCCATCCCTGTTATGGGCTGCATCCGCATCCTGGTACTTGATTATCTGGAAAGGCGTGACATCCTGGCGCCTGTCGAAGCCAGCGCAGTGCCCGCTCCCGCCAAACTCGCCAAGAAAACGAAATCAAAATAGAGTTGTTACAAACGGTACCAGATGGCGCCGTCCGGTGTGTCGCGGAGGCCGATGCCCTGCTCTGCCAGCTGGTCGCGGAGCGCGTCTGACTTTGCCCAGTCTTTGGATTCTCTTGCCTTTTCACGTTCGGTGATACTGTCGCGTACGGAGTCATCGATGTTGTCTTTTAGGAGGTCTATACCGAGGAGTTGTCTGACGCGGGCGAGAAACCCTTCTGCCGGCGCGAGACCGTTTGCTTCTACTCCCGAAAAATACGCATCGATTGCACCTAGCGCCTCGTTCGTATTCAGGTCGTCGCTTAGTGGCGCCAGGATATCCGGAGCTGTCTCATCCGAAGCCGGACGTTGCCAACGCAAGTCGGCGACTTCTTGCCAGTGTTTCAGGCGGTTCGCGGCGGCATCGAGGTTTTCCCAGGTGAAATTGCCCTCGGTGCGGTAGTGTTTTTGAAGGGCGAACACTTTGAATGCGTCGATATCGTAGCCGCGTGCAGTGATGTCTTCGAGTGTATATACATTCCCCAGGCTTTTGCTCATTTTTTGGCCGTCGGATTTGATGTGGTTGACGTGCGCCCAAAACCGGCTGAATTGCTTGCCGGTGACGGCTTCGGTCTGGGCGATCTCGTTGGTATGGTGCACCGGTATGTGGTCGATGCCACCGGTATGGACGTCTATCTGGTCGCCGAGTGTTTCCCGGGCGATGACACTACATTCCAAGTGCCACCCCGGGAAGCCTTTGCCCCACGGGCTATCCCATTCCATGTCCCGCTTAGTGTCTACGGGGCTGAACTTCCAGACGGCGAAGTCGGTGATGTTGCGTTTGCCTTCCACACTGACACGGGCGCCTGCTTCCAGTCCATCGATATCGAGCCGGGCGAGCTTGCCGTAGTCCGCGAGTTTTGACGTGTCGAAATACATGCCGTCGCCGTCAATCCGGTACAGATAGCCTTTTTCGTCCAGGATTTTTGCGAACGCGAGCTGCTCGTCGATCATAGCGGTAGCACGGACAAGATGCTGCGGCGGCAGCAGGCTAAGAAGTGTTGACTCCTCGTTGGCGATGCGGATGTATTTTTCCGCAACGTCCCAGGCGGTCAGGCCTTCGCGGCGGGCACCTTTCTCCATCTTGTCTTCGCCGTTGTCATCGTCACTCGTCAGATGACCGACGTCGGTGATATTTTGCGTGCGTTCCACTTCGTAACCTTCAGCCCGAAGAGTGCGTACCAGCACGTCCCAATAGATATAGCCGAGCCAGTTGCCGATATGCGGCTGACTGTAAACGGTGAGACCACAGCTGTATAATTTGATCTTTTTACCTTCGAGCGGTGTTAGTTCTTCGACTTGCCGATTGAGCGTGTTGTATAGTTTCACGAGACCAATTGCCTTTCTGTACTAGTAGTATACCCTACCTCCGGTGCGATGGGAGTAGGAATAACGGCACGTACGTAAGACTCTTGGACGAGCAACTCTTTATAGCGAAAAAGATGGGCGGCACTCTCGGGATGTATGTCGTACCGGCCGATGGTGACATAACCTGGGGCTTTGAAAGGCTCGGCCCCGTGCAGCGTGAATTGACTGCGATGCCGGGAGAGGGCGGCGAGTTTGAGGTACAGCAACTCCTCGTCGATGTAAAACGTTTCTTCGCCTGGTCGCTCCGAGAGTCCCCAGACGGCCGGGCTTGCACTATATCTATCCTGCAGTGACCGTGTGGCAGCGACGGCGATCCCATGGGCGGTCTTGTGGTCGTCGTGCCCGTCGTAGCCGGTGGTACCGGTAGTGATGACAGCACGGCTACGGTTTGCTTTTATTACCTGTGCCAAGCCGCTGACAGCCGTGGCTGTGACTTCCGCCTGCGCCAATCCACCGTCCGGTAATCCAAGGTAGTGCTGATGGTCGACACCGATATCGTATACCTCCAGCGCCGCGATACTTTCCTCGCGCCGCCGGCCGTTCGCGACGAAGCGGCGTTCACCCCGCGTCGAGCGTTCGCCGTCAGTCAGCACGAGAACGTCGATCGATCGGCCTATGCCGACGAGAGATGCGATGGCGCCGCCCACCAGTAGCTCGTCGTCAGGATGGGCGAGCACAACAGTGGCATGACCGGATGGTTCTATATCAAATGGAGGCGGCAGTCCGTCTCTGGTTGCCCTTTCATGGGGCGGATGGGTAGTTGGGGTTTTCATGGGATTTCCTTTCGAAGTACTTTGCTCTAGGGGTGAGGTCATGCAGCTCCCAGGTCATTCCCGGCGGCCGCGCTGTCACTCGCGGCAAGCTGCATGAGAGAGTGCCGGACAGCGGCGTGTCCAGCGCGGTAGTTGCTTCATCATACTGTGTTGTTTGGCTTCGATCATTGTTTAAAATCCCTTACATAAGAAAACCTCCCTTTTTTTGGGAGGTTATTTTCGATTGGATGTATCTGTATGTACGAACGAAAACAACCTACCCGATCGGGATAAGCTTGCACCATTGCGATTGCATGCGTGTTGTTTTCATGGTCATGAATATACCGTGTTCGATGTGCGCTTGTCAACGCTTTTCTGGTTAGTCCCGTAATTTTGCCGCTAAAATTGGTGCACTATCGGGATGTCCTCGTCAGGGGTTTCGACTGTGGCGAGAAGCTCATCGGCTTTTTTAAGGCATTCTTCCTTCACGGTCTCGAACGGCCGGCCATCGGTGATTTTGAAGCCGCTGGCGTGAGGATGACCGCCTCCGCCCATGGCTTCAGCTAGTTTTGCTGCGACAGGAAACGCGTGATTGCTACGGATCGCTCCGGTAATCCTGCCGTCGTCGTACACTTTGAAAACGAGCGACAGAGCGACGCCTTTGACCTGTAACATGTCGGACTGGATGAGCGGAACGGGGTTATAGAGGGGGCTGTATTCGTTGAGTTCGTCCTGCTTCAGGGTGACGCTCGCGATTGTGCCTTCACGGGAGAACTCAGTTCTTTTGATCAGTTCGGCCTTGTAGGCGTACACTTTGGGCAGCATTTTGCCGTATTCCCTTCTCAGTTCTTCGAGCGTTGGCCGGTCGGCGCCAAGATCGGTGAGGTCGGCCATGGTGCGATACGTGCCGGCCGTCGTAAGCTCGTTGGTGAGGCCTTGCGTGTCGCCGAGGATGGAGAGCATGAGGTGGGTCGCGGCTTCTTGGTTGACATGCCAGCCCGAACCGGTGCCCAGCCCGTAGATAAGTTCGCCGGTCGAGGCGACGGTGGGATCTACGAGTGATACCGCAGCAAAATCAATCGGCTTCTCGACGCTTACATGGTGGTCGAGTACGATGCATGGTTTGGATTTGAGCCACGCGAGCTGGCCGTTGCCCTCCAGTTTTTCGAGGAGTATGTAGGTACTGGCATCGACGATGATGCTCAAGTCGAACTGGCTGGGCAATTCGGATAACACACGGTCCCAGCCGGCGGCATAATGCAGGTAATCGGGAATGTGGACGCCGCAGTACAGCGCGACATGCTTGCCCATGTCACCGAGGATATGCTCGAGCGCAAGAGCGCTACCTAGGGAGTCGGCGTCCGGGTTGTCAGCCTGTATCACGACGATACGCTGCGCCTGTTCGACGAGTTGTCTGATTTTCTCTTCCATTGGTATCTATTCTATCACTTTCCATACATATCCCTGACACTCCGCCGATTATCCCTCTGCCTGCATCGAAAATTGGAGAAATATGTTTGGTATTTGGAAAATTGGAGGCATCATGTAGACTGAGGGTATGAACAAGCGCAAGCGTCTTAGTTTCGAGGAGCTGGAAACACTTCTCAATGAGGCGAATGAGAATGTCCCACCTGATTCGGTCTGGCGCCATTTCAAGGGTGGTGATTTCCGCGTGCTTTGCGTGGCATTCGACGCCGAAACGCTGCGCCTTGAGGTTGTGCACGAATCGATCGAACATCCCGGTATTATTTTTACTAGGAGCATGTCGAACTGGCTTGAGACAGTCGCCTTCGAAGGCTACACCCTTCCTCGTTTTGAACACATAGAAGATTGAGATCTACGACCGCGGGATAACTCCGAGGTCACTCTTGTTGACGTTCCGAAAAGCTTCGATACGCATATACTTGACAATATTACTACAAAGGCCTATAATATAATCTTATGACTCAAGAAAAAGCATCTTTGTGGGAGCCTTCGTCACCCCTTCATCCTGCGCAGGGCACGGAGGTGTTTACTTTTAGCGAGCCGCTTGGCCGTAATCCCGAGCCTGTTATACGCGGCATTGTGCACATGCTCGCAGGACAAGAGTTTCCGCCTGCAGATAGCAGTCGTATGGTTATCGTCAGGGTGCCGAACGGCAACACTAAGCCCGTGCTCACCTACAATATGTTCGTAAAACCCCGATCAGATGTCTTCTCGATGGATGAGCTGAGCCTCCTCTCGGAGAAAAATGAGACCAGCATAGAGCAACTTCTTGATAATCCAAGCGCACTCCTGTACCTCATGCGCTCCGCCGCAGCAGCGCGGCGCCCCATCGCCCCTGCCGCCTAACGCTTGAGGATAGGTGTAGAGAGGTATTTCTTGCCGAGTTTTTGGTGTTCAGAGTAAAATTAGTCCTATAGCAATTGCCGGCCCTCGAGGGCACGGCTGAGGGTGATTTGGTCGGCGTACTCGAGGTCGGCGCCGACGGGAAGGCCACGGGCGAGGCGGCTGATTTTGACATCGGTACCTTCGAGCTGCTGCTGGATATAGAGTGCGGTGGTTTCGCCTTCGACGCTGGCATTGGTGGCGAGGATGATCTCCTGGACGTTATCTTCGTGGATTCGCTCGGTGAGCTCGCGGATATGCAGTTCATCAGGGGTCACGCCGTCGATGGGCGATATCAGGCCCCCGAGAACATGGTAGGTGCCGTGGAAGGCGCCGGTTTTCTCGATGGCGACGATGTCGAGCGGCTCAGCCACGACCGCGACCAGCGTTTTGTCTCGTTTCGGGTCGGTGTAGAGCGGCGAGACCGTCTCTGAGACGTCTATGAGGGCGAATGTTTTGGGGCAGTATGCGATACTGCCATGCAGATCAGACAGCGCAGAGGCGAGCTGGAGCGCCCTGGCTGGGTCGTGACGTACCAGATAGTAGGCGTAGCGCTCCGCAGTGCGTGAACCGACGCCCGGCAGCGCGCCGAGCGCATCGATAAGGTCTTCGAGTCCTTTTGGCAGTAAATTCATTGCAAAAACTAGATTAGGTTAGAGACCGAGACTTCCGAGAGCGCCCATCATCGGCTGCATTTTCTCGGCGGCGACCTTCTGGCTCTGTTGGATGGCGTCTTTGACGGCGTCTTCGATCCAGCGCTCAAGCTCGCCGATATCATCAAGGTCAACGCTCGAAGGATCGATGTGGACCTTTTTGATTTTCTGCTCGCCATTTATCTCGACACGCACGGCACCGTCACCCTGTTCGCTCGTGATAGTCATTTTCTGCAGCTCTTTTTGGATCTTTTTGACTTGCAGTAACATTTTGGCTTGGTCGAATTTGCTCACGGTTGCTTCCCTTTCGCTGACTAATGAAATATTCGAAACCGGCATAAAAAGAATCACCCTTCGCCACCGGCTATGGATAGTAGTATATCAGAATTTCACGTCGTTCGCCGTATTGCCCGGGACCGTATCGTAGGAAGCAGGTTGCGGATGGACGAACGTCTTGGCGACCCCGTCGCTGTGCGGCCATGCGATGAAATAGGCACGAAAATGAAACAGCGATGCCGACAGTACGAGTAGGAACACCAGCATCGTGCCGACCGTATTCGCAAGCGGGTTGACAGGGAAAACTTTCAGCCATTCACGCAGCAGGTAAAAGATACCGCTCGCCATGCAGAGGTACAGGAGCGGCGTCAATGCCACGTATGTCATACTGCCGCCTGCAACAATAAGCAGCGCGATGAGAATAGTACTACCAATAAGAAAAAGGTTGCTTTTGAGGCGAATATCCCGTGTGAGCATGATAAGGCCGACGGCGAGCAGGGCGAATTCTGCTATGGTGAAAAGCGGTGCTCCGACGAGCATGATCTCCGCCGGGCCGGTCGCGCTCCAGAAAAGTGACCGGACGAGATCGCTTGCGTTCTGCCCGATACTCTGCAGGCCTGGAAGTGATGCCGGCAAACCAAGCAGCGTGAGCGCCATGGAAGGCGTGCGGATGACACCCCACACAAGCGGCGCGATAAGTGCTGTGGCCAGTGCGACGAGCAGTACGCGGTGCTTAAGGGAGAGCTTGCGGTAGGCTTTGATAATGCGCTTTGCCATGATGAGCCCGCTGATGATGATAAACCACGGCATGCCCGGAACATAGAGGAGACCGCCGATAACCGCGACGCCGACATAAAGCGGCCAAATCCTTCCCTGTATCGTGAGGTACAGTGGCAGCAGTGACATGAGCACCAACACGCCGAACAGCTGCATGATGAGCGGCGTACCGAGACGGCCGGCATGCAGGAAGCCGGCTGAGATGACGAACAGCACCACCCCGAATAAAGCGATGCGCCGACTGAAAAGCGCCTGCAAGATAAAGTAGAACAGCAGTCCGCTGAGGAATGCGATGCTGGCGGACAGCGCCCGTGTCCATAGCACACTATGATGGCCGAGTTTGAACGGCACCCACAAAGCGAGCTTGTACGGGGCGTTGAGCGGGTCGTGCCAGATAGCGCTCAGGCTGGTAGCACTGCCCTGCGTGGCGATTTCGTTCGCGCTGAAACCGGGCACGAGTGTCCGCATGCCGAAGAACAATAAGAAGTAGCCTACGATGCCGACGCTCACCCACAGCAGGACGTGCCGCCAGTGTGTTTCGATGAATTGAGAGAATGTCCCCATAACGTTATCACATAGTATACATGTAACATCCCGGCACCGCCAGTTATCTACACCGCTGTCTTATGTTGAGCCGTATGAATGAAATGCAGATGCGGGGTGTGCCGTGGCCGTACGGCGGCTTATCCACCGAACGGCGTGGAACCGTGAGCGGTGTCGAGCGAGCGGATGCGCTGCTTGTCGCGGTCGAAATACAGCTCCACGGCGCCGGTGGGACCGTTGCGGTGTTTTTTGATGAGCACGTCCATGATGTTCTTGCGCTCTGATTCGGGGTTGTAGTAGTCCTCGCGGTAGAGGAATGCGACGACGTCCGCGTCCTGCTCGATGGAGCCTGATTCGCGCAGGTCGGCAAGCTGCGGGATCTGCGGGCTGCGGTTCTCAACGGAGCGGCTGAGCTGGCTAAGGGCGATGACCGGTACGTTCAGCTCGCGGGCGATACCTTTGAGTCCACGTGAGATTTCGGAGATTTCCTGGACACGGTTGCCGTCGCTGCTGAAGCGCGAGCCGCCACTCATCAGCTGCAGGTAGTCGACGATGATGAGTCCGACACGGTCATTGTGCGCTTCGCGGCGTGCTTTGGTGCGGAGGTCGCTGACGGTGATGCCAGGACTGTCGTCGATATATATTTTCGCTTCGCTGAGTGTACCCATGGCCTCGCCGATACGTTCGAAGTCGCTGTCGGTCAGTTTGCCCGTGCGCAGCGCCCAGGCATCGACACCGGACTCCATGGCGAGCAGGCGGTCGACGAGTTGTTCTTTGCCCATTTCCAGGCTGAAAATCAGGACTGATTCTTTGGCTTCGGTGGCGATTTTGTGCGCGAGGTTGAGGACGAAGGCGGTCTTCCCCATCGAGGGGCGGGCGGCGAGAATGAAAAGATCGGATTTCTGCAGGCCGGCGAGCATGTTGTCGAGGTCGCGGTAACCAGTCGGGATGCCGCGGAGCTTGCCTTTGTCGCGGTGCAGCTCGTCGAGCCGCTCGAAGCTCTCGGCGAGGATGTTCTCGAGGCTGATAACGCTTTGCTTCACATGGCTCTGACTTACTTCGAACAGTTTCGTTTCGGCTTCTTCGATGAGTTCCTGGATGCTTTTGGATTCATCCTGGCCAAGGGTCGCGACCTCGTTGCTGACGCTGATGAGGCGGCGGCGCATCGATTTCCCGGCGACGATGTCAGCATACTGCTCGACGTGCGCTGCCGTGGGGACATAGTTGGTCAGCTCGGTGAGATAAGCGGGTCCTCCCACCATCTCAAGGAACCCGGTGCCTTTGAGCTGGTCCGCGAGAGTCAGGACATCGATGGCGGCGCGGCGCTCATACAGCGTTCGCATCGCTTCATAGATACGAGCATGTCTTTGGTCGTAAAAATCATTAACACTGATACGGTCGGCAATCTTGACGATGGCGTCGGTATCGATCAGAATAGCGCCAAGCAATGACGCTTCCGCATCGGTATTCTGGGGGGTGGTATTGCCTGCAGGGGCTTGCGGCTCCATCTCACATTCCTCTTTCTAGACACACTATATCAGCTCGGCACCGCCAAAGATATTGCTAATGGTTGAAATGTCCTGGTTGTCGGCTCTTGTATCATTCTCGGGCGGTTTGGACGGGCCCGATTCGGTGATGACGCAGACGATACTCGTCTCGGTGCCACGTTTCTCGGTGACACAGCGCGCCAAGATATCCCGGTTTTTGGCTTCGCTGAGGCGCTTTTGATGAAACGGGAATTTTGTCGCCAGGGTCAGTGTGTTATCGTCGAGTGAGGGTTTTGCCATACGGGCGATGCCGTACAGTGTGTTATGCGTCTGCTTGATGGTCTGCAGGACGTCATTCCAAAGCTCCGTAATATCGTCGCTTGCTACCGTGGAGGCCGGCATTTCTTCCTTGGGCGGGGGTGGTGATGCTGTCGGGGGCTCGGGTGCTGTTTCTTCGGGCGATGGTTGTTCGGCGGCTGGCTGTTTGGCCGGCTTGACCGGTGGTGCGACAGGCGGTGTTTTGGCTGCAGGAGCCTCAGGCTCCCGTACGTCCTGGGGCGGTGCGGGTCGGGGAGAGGTATCTGCAGCAGATAGAACACGGCTCAGTAGTGAGAGCTCAAGCAGCTGTGCAGGCTGATGGGACGGCGGTATGTTGATAAGGTCTTTCAACAGGTCGATGGTATCTGGCGCGGCGAGCGGCGCATCGGGCGCATTCAATGTGGAACGCAGATATCGGCCGAGCTGTACGGCGATCATCGCCGGTTCGAACCCGTGGTCATATAGCTCACGCAACTGCGATACCAGCGCAGCGGTGTCATTGGCAGCAAGTGCGTTCACGAGCCCTTCGATCATAGTGTGCGGGGCGCGCCCAAGCAGCTGTTCGACCATCGCCGCCGTCACCGTACCACCGAGCGAACTGGCCTGATCAAGCAGGCTGATACTGTCACGGAACGAGCCTTCGCCATGCTCGGCAATGAGATTGAGCGCGTCATCTTCTATATCAATATGTTCTTCGGTGGCAATGTGCCGGAGGTGCTGTACGACCTCACTGTAGGGCACGGGACGAAAACTGAAGCGCTGCGTGCGGCTGATGATGGTCTCGGGCAGCTTATGGACTTCGGTAGTGGCGAGGATGAATATGACGTGAGCGGGCGGCTCCTCGAGCGTCTTGAGCAGTGCGTTGAACGCGGGCTTGCTGAGCATATGGACCTCGTCGATGATATAAACTTTGTACTTCGCACTGGCCGGTGCGCTCTGTACTTTTTCGCGGAGTTCTCGGACGTCCTCGACGCCGTTGTTGCTGGCGGCGTCTATCTCGATGATGTCGAAGTGCGGGTCTTCGCTGTACGGCAGCTGGTTGATCTCATGCGCGAGGATGCGTGCTACCGATGTCTTGCCGGTGCCGCGTGGCCCGGTCAGCAAATAGGCGTGCGCGAACTTGCCACTCTTCAGCGCATTGCCGAGCGTTTCGGTGATATGTCCTTGTCCCACGATCTCACCAAGCGACCGCGAGCGGTATTTCCTATACAGCGCCTTCCCCATATGCTATCCATTATAGAATAGCGGGTGAAGAATAAGGAGTGTAGTAATTACGACGGGCAGAAATCAGTATGTTCTGGTCTGCTGCAGGGATCAAATCGAACTATTATTGCTCAGATTGAAGCGCCCTTTTGGCGGCTTGAACAATTTCAAAAGCATCAAATACTCGTGGCCATGTCCCAAGCAGCTCTTTCATTTGGGCACTAAAGGATACCCCTGATACGCCTGAAACACCATAACCCGCAGCATGTTTGATGTTGGCTTTAGCCATTTCTGCCGCTTCTTCAGGAGTATTGGCTGCACTCCCTAGCCAATCTACATACCCTTCGAGATAGGCAAAGGCCTCCCCAGGATTATCTTTAAGAGGAAGGGCTATAAATGCAGGATTAGCAACATCTGCTTCTTGGACAGTCTTATCAAAGAACTCTCTAGGCGCCAATGATTCACCCATAGCCATACCGTACTCCTTACGTTATAAATATATTATAGCACAATATGTCAAGTATTTGCAAATCCGGTACACCACGCTCACATTTCGTATGTCATTCTGAGCACAGTCGAAGAATCCCGTCAATGGCTGGATAAGGAGGAGATCTCTCCACTTCGGTCGAGATGACAACAGGGCAGGAAGTCAATGTGGTTCAGACAAATCAGACAGGGATGGAATAGCGTTTGTAGCAGGAGGCGCAGAGGGATTCGTAGTCGACGTTGTCTTTGCCCTCGATAGCGACCTGGTCGCCTTCGAACACGAATTCACCGTTCACTTTGCGTCCGTTCAGGATGGCTTTGCGGCCGCAGCGACAGATGGTTTTTATCTCCTGGAGGTCATGGGCTATTTCGAGCAAACGGGTGGCGCCCGGGAATCCTACCATCTTGAAATCAGTACGCAGGCCATATGCCATTACCGGCGTATCGTTCTCTACTGCATACCAGAACAGTTCGTCGACCTGAAGGGGTGCGAGGAATTGGGCTTCGTCCACCAGCACGCAGTCGATTTTGCCGTAGGGTTTTAGTGCATCCTTTGCCGATGCCTCATGATCCAGTACGATATCGGCGTTCCGCTTCAGGCCGATGCGGGAGACGATTTTGCTGCTGCCCTTGGTGTCGACGGCGGGCTTTATGATAACGACTTTCATGTCGCGTTCTTCGTAGTTGTATGCGACTTGTATGAGCGCGGTCGTCTTGCCGCTGTTCATCGCGCTGTACCGAAAATATAACTTCGCCATATACTGGATAGTATAACGGATAAAGGTGAGACTCGCTATATCACGGTGATGCAGAGGCCGATGACGCCCAGTGCAATGGAACCCCACAGGCGCTTTTGGTCTTCCCTTTCGTGCAGCAGCCAGTAGCTGGCGAGTGCCGTCAAGGGAAGGACGAACGAATTCAGCGATACTATGAGCGATATGTTGTCCGCCGCCCGCACGGTGTAGAGATACAGGAAACCGGCGATGCCGCTCACCATACCGACGACGATGTTGTTTCGGATGTCGGAATGCGACACGGTCACAAGTACTTTTTTGTTGACATCTTTGAGGGCGATGAGCGTCGCGAAGATTGCCTGGCTGCCGATGCCGAAAATGAAATACGCGCCGATATCCATATGCCCGAGTGCTGCTTTCTCGGCGATGAGACCCATGCTGAGGATAACGGCGGCGATGATGACCAGCCGGGTGGTACCGGGCTGGACTTTACGGCCGCCGGCGCGGGCTTTCGCTGCGAACGCCGACAAAACGGCCGCCGCGATGATAAACGAGACACCGATGAGCTGCGTGGTGCTGAGCGTTTCCGACAGCAATATCCAGCCGCCGAAGATGACGAAGATGTTGAATGATTGGTTGAGCGTCTGGAAGTGGGAGATCGGCAGGCGCTTGATCGCCCGGAATGACAGTTTGTTATACAGCCCTATCGCGAAGCCTTCGAACACGAGCAGGAAAACCAGCCACCAGCTCCAGGTGACGTGATGCGGGAGCAGTAGTCCGACGACGATGGCAAGCGGCCAGAGGCCGAGCAGATAGTTCATCGACGCGACGACGCTTGAGGGCAAGCCGGTTTTGCGCAGATAACGGCGCTGTCCCAGGGCTTTTGACACCGAGAACACATAGAATAACAGCAGCGAAACATGCCAACTCATAGGAATCCAATCTTTATATTGATCCGCGCTCTTAAGACTGCGCGATTAGCATTAGTCTTTAGTATAGGGCATTTCGCCCTGTCGGTCTACGGCGCTACGATTCCCATGTGCGGGTGGAGACGGCCTGCCATTTGGCACGGAAGGCTGCGTCAAGGTCGATGTTATTAGCATTCGCGATATCGATGATGAAATTCAGCACGTCGACGAGCTCTTCGCCAAGCGCTTCTTTGGTACCTGGTTTGTAGCCATGCTTTCCGGTGCTTTTTCGGATTTCTTTGGCGACCTCGCCGACTTCTTCCGTCAGGAACATTAGCCGCTCGATGTCGGTGCGGTCTGTCCAGCCGCGTTCTTCACACCTTGCCGCGACGAACTGCTGCAAATCTGCAATAGTTGGATTCTCCGGTAAATCAATCATTCAAAAATCCCTTCTGTTGTCATGCCAGCGAAGGCTGGCATCCAGTTCTTTATAAAATAGTATCAGATATATCTTTCCATTCCGGGTTATTCTCTTCTATAAGTCGCAGTTTCCATGCTCTTTGCCAAGCCTTCAGGTTCTTTTCTCTGCGAATTGCCTCTTCGGGTGAATCATATGACTCGCAGTGTACGAGTAAATGAACATGATATTTTTGCGTAAAGCCTTTGATCAATTCGTTTTTATGTGTCTGCAATCTAGCCGATAAGTCCCCAGTCATGCCTACATATAGCGTACCGTTACGCTTATTTGCCAATATGTAGACGTAATATTGCTTTTTCATAGACTAGATTCCAGCCTTCGCTGGAATGACAACACGATAAAAGTAAGGGCTGTTACATACTTACAGTGCGGCTTCGAGGGCGGCCCACTCGGCAGTGCTGTCGTCTTCCGGCAGGTTCACACTGACCTGGTCGCCGGGCTTGGCTTTGAAATAGGTGACGCTGGCGAGAAGTACACGGTAATCTTTGGTGCCGACGGTGACGAAGTAGTGTCCGCCTTCGAGCTTGAGCGCGCCGACGACTTGCTTGCGAGGGATAGGACCGATCTGCTTATAGAGGAAGGCGCCGTCATCGGCGATAGTGAGTTTCAGGATGTCGCCTTGGACAAGCTTTGATTTGCTGGCATAGTTTGCAGGTACAGGATAGGTTTTGCCATCGGAACCGACCATGTTCTGGCCGTCAAATACTCCCTCGATGACTTTGCCGAGCACTTCTTCGGTAGGGCGTGGCTGGACGCGGTCATCGTCACCGACGATACTCACCAAGAGCTCATTGGCAGCAGCGAGATTCGTCTCTGCTTCCTGAATCAATGCTCGCAGC
>DAIPYY010000008.1:0-19215 GCA_036782475.1 Candidatus Saccharimonadota bacterium | reverse complement strand
GTACGGTAGATGAGATCGTTGCTTTGGTCAAAACATGGTTTTCCACTGAGGTTGCCACGCACCGTATCGGGCAATTCGTCTTTGAGAGGAACCGCCGTGCGGTTTTTTTGCAGGTTACCGATGGTAACGGCGGCAACATCATGACGAACTATCACTTTGAGGAGCTCGTCAAAATCTTTCCACGATTTGTCTATCGGCATCTTGATGGTAACCGGCTGCGTCAGCTCAAGTGCGTCGATTTCCCGTAAAAGTGCGTCGAGCGGCTCAGGACGCGTGAACGGTTCGCCGCCGTATGCATTGGGACAGGAGATATTCAGCTCGAACATCGCAATATGCGGGTTAAACCGCAGCGCTTTGACCCCTTCGACATAATCCAGAACGCCGGTAGCATCGGTGGCAGTCTTTGGACTGTTCGTTTTCGCTACTGACGCAACGAGCGGGAATTCGTCGAACATAGCCGACCGATACGAGCGGATCCGCTTCTCGATGCGCTCAGCACCTTGATTGGGCAGGCCGGCATTCACTACGAGTGACTTTGAATGGGGGAGACGATAGAACCAAGGACGCGGGTTGCCCGGAGCGGGATCGGCTGAAATTGACCCGACAGTAGCGAAGCCAAACCCGATCGCAGGGAGCATAGGCACTATCTCGGCGTTTTTATCGAGGCCGGCCGACAAGCCGATGGGGTTCTTGAATCTCATCCCAAACACTTGCTGTTCGAGCCGGGAATCGTTCTGATGCGCCCACATGCCGTGCAGACTAGATCGGACAACACCGATTTTTTGCGTAAAATGAGCCGTGCGTATCATTCTTTCATGTACGCCGTCCGGTGCCATACGGAATAGCAATGGCTTGGCGATACGACCATACGAGAATGCAGTAAGAGAGCGCATGAATTGCTTCATACGCTCTAGTATACCGTTCTTACGGACACGGAGAAACAAATAAATTTAGCACCCGGAGCTACTCGCCTCTTTGTGCCGCTTTGCGTTCCCACTTTTTCTCAAAACGCTCAAGGGTAGTATGCAGTTCCGCATCAGAACGGGGAGCTATACCCAGCTCTTCTATCACAGTGTAATGTTTCATGGTAGCCCTCCTTTCGGTTAATGCCTACACTATACAGGCCCTTCCTGAAAGAGTGCTGTAAAAAATCCCACTTTTATCTTATTATCTTAAAGCATCGCTGCTGTCTGGCGGGCAATTTCAAGCGCCTCGTCGGCATGCACGACGTAAATCGGCTTCGATTTGGCAAGGCTGCTTACTGTTTCAAGCCCGAGCGGATCGGTGCAAGCGGTATTCACACGATTATCAAGCACGAAATCAAGATAATGTAGGCGGTTAACGATGCGCTCTCGTATGACGGCAGACCGTTCACCGACAGTACCGGTAAAGACGAGTGCGTCGACACCACCGAGTGCAGCCGTCATCTGCGCGATACCTTTCTGAACGCCGTAAACGTACGTGGCCAGCGCCAGGCGAGCCCGGTCGTCGCCGTCCTGTTCACGGAGCCGGAGCTCACGGATGTCCGGAGAGCCACCGATGCCTTTCAGCCCTGCTTCGCGGTTGAGGTATGCTTCCATGGCTTCATTATCCAGTTCTTTGCTGAGTTGCAGCGCGCGGGCCGCACCATAGTCGATAGTGCCGCTTCGTGTGGCCATGATGAGTCCTTCGAGCGGCGAATACCCCATGGTATTGTCCAGACTTTTACCGCCATGCAGTGCTGTTACACTTGCCCCGCTGCCGAGATGCGCCAACACAATCTTATTCGCCAGCTTATCGTGACGTTTCAGATGATGAATCGCCGACTGCACAGAAAGGCCGTGGTACCCATACCGCTTGATTTCGTATCTGTCCGCATCTTCGAGCGATATACCGTAGTTCCACGCATAGTCCGGCTTCGATATATGGAAGCCGCTGTCGGATATACCGTACATCGGCACACCTTTGAATTCCGCTTGAAGCGCGGCAAATTCCTTGAGGATAATGCTGATATGAAGCGGTGCTACCCTTTCGAGATCGCGCAGTTTCTCGATAACGCTCGGCGTCAAGTGGTGATTGGCGAGAAAATAGCTGTTCGGCGCGACCAAGCGCAGCCCGATGGCATCGATGTTGTCTCCGTCACGAAGCGCACCTGAACGCAGCAGCATTGCTTCGACGTAGCCGATTACTTCGTCGAGATGCTGTACCCCAACGGGCTCCACGAAACGGTCGTGTTCCGTTTGTACCGTGCAGATGACCTTGCCGCTCTCCCACTCGAAATGCAGGTCGGCGACTGCGGCATCACCACGGTATAGTCCGTACTTGCGGCTGGCACTGCCCGGGTTCGCGACAAGGATAAGCGGGGTTTTGCTGCTCATATGGTTAGTTCGTCTGGCCGTGCCATGCCTCTTCTTGTTTGACTTCCTGTCCGCGTGCTGCCGGCCATACCCAAGCGTCAAGTTCCGGCCGATCAATGCCGTTCGCTTTGATGTATTCGGTGTTTTCCGCGATCATGCGCTCGTATTTTTCGTGGATGGCATCGGCCTCTTCCTGTGAAACACGGCCTGATTTCACGAGCATGTCATAGGCTGCCATCACCAGATGGTAGCGGCTCGTTTTGTTCCGGACATGCATGTCGAACGGTGTCGTCGTGCTGCCTTCCTCGACATACCCGCGGATGTCGAACCGTTCCGGATGGTGTAGATAGCTGAAAAGGATGGCTTTCATCGTCTCGGGGTAGCCGTGGAAGTTAAAGATGACCGGCTTGTCGGCGGTAAATATCTGATCGAATTCGCTTCTGTCCATACAGTAGCCGCCGCGGCCGATCCCGCTGCTGGTGAGTGCGCTAATGCACACTGTGCGGATACGCAAGTCCGGTTTTTCCTGCTTCAGCAGGTCGATCGCCGCCATTGACTCTTTCATCGGATAGTCACCGATACCCGTCATGACGAGGTCCGGATTGTCGTCGGAGGCGAAATCCCACATCATGACGCCTTCTTCAACCTGTTTTTCGGCTAGTTCCGGCGTCAGCCAGCGCGGCTCGAGTGTTTTGCCGGCGACGATGACATTGATCTCTTTTTTGCTCTCAAGCATGGTGCGTACGGTCACGAGCGAGCTGTTGCCGTCGGGTGGGAAATAGACATTGACGAAGTCACCCTCGCGGCGTAGCACATCGTCGATAAAGCCGGGATTCTGGTGACTGAAGCCGTTATGGTCTTGGCGCCAGCCGGAGCTAGTGAGAATATAGTTGATACTCGCGATATCTCCGCGCCATGAGATGTCACGGGCATGCTTCAGGAATTTGGCGTACTGGTCCATCATGCTGCTGACGACTTGGACGAATGCTTCGTAGCTCGCAAACATCGCATGTCGGCCTGTCAGCACGTACCCCTGCATAAGTCCCTGCATATTGTGCTCGCTCAACATCTCCATGACACGACCGTCTTTACTGAGATCCATGTCCCACTCAGCGATCGGCCACTGCCACGAGCGGCTGACGGCACCGAAGATGTCATCGAGTTTGTTGGAATACGTCTCATCGGGCGACATGAAGCGGAAATTACGGTTATTTTCGTTGCTCTTGAACACCTCGCGGAGGTACGCACCGACGCGGCGCATACTGCTGCTGCCGATGGTGCCCGGAATAGTCGCATCTTCCATGTAGTCACGGACATCCGGCAGGTTGAGCGGACGATATACCGCTTCGCCGCCGTGGGCGTGTTTGCTTTGTCCCATTTTGAGATCAGGGCTGTCGGGAATGATGTCGTGCACGAACGTACCGAAGCCCATCTCCGGGTCAAAAAGTTCATCGAAACGGTAGCCTTTCAGCCAGTCATTCAGTAATGCGAGCTGGTTTTCGTCAGTTTTCGCCTCTGTCAGGACGACCTGGTGTGCCAGGCAGTTGCCTTCGATCTTCTGGCCGTCGAGTTCCTTGACTCCCGTCCAGCCTTTGAGGGTGCGCATGATAAGCATTGGCATGTGCGGGCTGGTGGTGTCTTCGGAGTCACGAACTTCCTGGATGAGCTGGTACGCCCACTCAAGCGCGTCCTGCATTTCCTTGTTCGGATCATCGGCGATGGTCGCATCGACGATGCGCGGATGGTAGCCGTAGCCGCTAAAGAGCGTCATAAGCTCGTAGTTACTCATGCGGCCGAATACCGTCGGCTGGGAAATCTTGTAGCCATTCAGGTGCAGAATGGGCAGGACAACGCCGTCTTTTTTGGGGTTGACGAGTTTGTTGAGATGCCACGCACCGGCAAGCGGGCCGGTCTCCGCCTCGCCGTCGCCGACGAGCGTCGCCACAATCAGGTCGGGGTTATCGAGTACTGCACCGTAACTGGTACTGAGTGAGTAGCCGAGCTCGCCGCCCTCGAGGATGACGCCGGGGGTACCGGGATTGCTATGACTCGGGAAGCCGTAAGGCCAGCTGAATTCTTTGCAGAGTTTGCTTAAACCCTCAAGGTTCTGCTGGATTTCAGGATAATACCTACTCAGCGTGCCCTCAAGCAGCAGGTTCGCCTGGATGGCCGGAAAGCCATGCCCCGGACCCAGCACGAACATCATTTTTTGTTCTTTTTTGCGGGCGAGGAGGCTCAGGTGCGCATAGGCGAAATTGATGCCCGGGCAGCTTCCCCAGTGACCAAGCAGCCGCGACTTGACATCGTCGAACGTGACATCGCGCTCCATCATGAAATTGTCTTGCAGGAAAATCTGCGCGGCCGACAAATAGTTTGCCGCTCGCAAATATTTTTCAATCGAACTGTCTTGCATCAATCCACCCCCTGTTATGCTAGAATTTGTTTTCGTGTTTATGCTTTATGCCCCTCAGTATACCCGACCCCGCCCCCGTTCCACAAGAGGCAAAGTTCAGTCGGAAGACAAGGCATTTTTTATATCGTCGTAGGTGAAGCCCTGACGGGCAAGGTAAGCCATGAGTTTTTGGTCGTCCTGGTAGCGTGACTGTTTTCGCTTTTTGGCCACGAGATCGCGGAGGAGTTGCCGCTCGTCGGTTTCGTCCTCGGCGAGGATAGTGTCGATGGTATCATCAGCTATTTTCTTTTGCCTGAGCTCCAGCCGTAGTTTCTTCGCACTGCTACTTCTCAGCATCCGACGGTTTTCGACCCATCGGCGCGCGAATTCCTCGTCATCGACGAAACCGAGCTTCCGGAGCCTTTCCATGATCTGTCCGGCAAGCTCCGGTGCGTATTCTTTACGCCGAAAGTAATCGGCAAGCTCGCCTTCGCTTCGCATCCGGCGCGCGACGTATGCAAGTGTCAGGTTGAACGCCTTATCTTCTGCGGAAAGTTTCTTGAAGTGTACGATATCGCCGTCGGAAAGTTCCTGTCCTGATACCAGCCGGGACTCAAGCAGCGCATCCGCGCTCAAACTGAACGCATATTTCCCCTCGACAAAGACAGAATACCGCCCCGCGTTCTTGACCTGTGTTTGTATACTAGTTATCTTCATAGCAATCTTCGGTAATTTTCCGCAGCCCATACGTGACGGCATCCGGATTCTCAGTGACGAGACGCCGCAGTTCTTCCCTGGAGAACCACCGGACTTCGCTTATTTCTTCCGGCTGCAGCGTGAAAACCGTGTCATGCGGAACGACCGTCCGGTACACGACGTTGAACCGCCTTAGGCTTCGTCCGTCAGTCTCTTTTGTCTCTTGCTTATATCGTTGCCACTCAGTGAGCTCCACATCCACCAGTCCAATCTCTTCGGCGAGTTCCCGCTTCGCTGCCTCCAGCCAATCTTCGTCCACATCGACATGCCCTGACGAAGAATTGTCCCAACGATTTGGAGCGGTAAACATAATGGGGCCTCGTTTTTGGATCAACACGTTTCCCTGATCGTCTTCGACCATCACACGGACGATCCGATGCCACAGCCCTTTGTCTTGCGCCTCTTGCATGGTTCCGCCGCGAATCGGCACGTCGTTTTCATCGACGATCTGTATAAGCCCATGACTGACAATGCCGTGCTCCATTAGCAAGCTGAACAGCAAAGGAAATTCCGTATATTGCGATGATATCTCCGAGTTAAAATGTCCCTGGCCGCTTATGAGCACCTCCTCGGCACCGGCTTGTGTGGCAATATGGCGAAAAACGTCCGTGGGGATGTATGGGTCATTATCCGAGCACACGATGAGACGCTTAACAGCATTCGCTTTGATTGAATCCCAATCAAATTCCACGTCAAAGAGCCGAGCGTTGGCCTCCCAGGCGGTACCGGCGTATGTTTCCTGCGTCGGTACAAACGGCGACACGGCGACGATCGCACCGAGTCTGGCTTTAGACTCGCTGGCAAGTGCCAAACTGAGCGTCGCACCACTCGAGTGGCCGATTACCGCCGTTTCTTCATCGAGT
This sequence comes from Candidatus Saccharimonadota bacterium, assembly GCA_036782475.1. GTDB lineage: Bacteria > Patescibacteriota > Saccharimonadia > Saccharimonadales > UBA4665 > JAGXIT01. Next base: position 12,868 of record DAIPYY010000008.1, on the reverse strand, counting down.
GAAAATGGGCAATTCGTAGTCACAAAATTGAGCCACTCTCGCAGCGACGGCTGCTCAGCATGAGGCAGCTGCGGCAGCCAGACCTCTAAGCCCTTTGCCCGCAGCTTTCCTTCCAACCACCGGAACCAATTACCCCCTGGCGACCCCTCGGTGCCGTGTAATATAACCACCCTTTTCATAGAAGCATTATCTCACTTCCAGGTGCGTTTTTGGTTCTTTTCTTCTTTGGCAAGGAACGCTTGCATCAGATCGACGTCGAGCTTGTTGCAGATATCGAGCAGGTACATGAGTATATCGGCGGCTTCGTCCTGCAAGTTTTGTTCGTTGTCCCGCCACTTTGCCTGATCGACTTTTATGTCGGCCCGTTTGCGAGCAGCATGAGCGAACTCGCCCATTTCCTCAAGCAGCAGCATGAACTTCTGCGCAATCGTCTCGTCACCAAACCCGCGTTCCTTGAGCGTCTTCTTAACATATATCTGCAGTTGCTGAAGCGAATCACTTGAGGAAAGAGGCATAGTCATTACTCCTTCGTGGCGGCTTCGCGGACTTTGGTAGCGATTTCGTCCTGGACCTTCGGGTTTTCCTCGAGGTAGGTCTTGGCGGCTTCGCGGCCCTGGCCAATCTTGTTGCCGGCGTAAGCGAACCACGCACCGGCCTTCTCAACGATATTGTGTGTGACGGCGAGGTCGAGAATATCACCGGCCTTGCTAATGCCCTGGTTGTACATGATATCGAATTCGGCTTCACGGAACGGCGGGGCGATCTTGTTTTTCACGACTTTCACGCGCGCCCGGTTTCCGATGACACTGTCGCCCGCTTTGATCTGGGAGATGCGGCGGATATCCATGCGGACGGAAGCGTAGAATTTGAGCGCATTGCCACCGGTGGTGGTTTCGGGATTGCCGAACATCACGCCGATTTTCATGCGGATCTGGTTGATGAAAATGACCGTTGTCTTGCTGCGGCTAATCACGCCTGTGAGTTTGCGGAGCGCCTGGCTCATGAGTCGCGCCTGCAAGCCCATGTGGCTGTCGCCCATGTCGCCCTCAATTTCCGCCCGTGGAACGAGTGCTGCAACGGAGTCGACCACGATGAGATCGACCGCATTACTGCGGACGAGCGTCTCGACTATCTCAAGCGCCTGCTCACCGTTGTCCGGCTGGCTGAGCAGCAGGTTTTCCACATCCACGCCGATGCGCTTGGCGTACGACGGGTCAAGTGCGTGCTCAGCATCGATAAAAGCGGCCGTGCCACCTTTTTTCTGGATCTCAGCGATCGCGTGGAGGGTCAATGTCGTCTTACCGCTCGACTCCGGGCCGTACACCTCGACGATGCGGCCCTTCGGGATCCCGCCGCCGAGCGCCAGGTCGAGGCTAAGGCTGCCTGTCGGCGTACACTCCACATCGGCTTCGTGCGCCTCGCCCAGTTTCATAATGGAGCCCTTGCCGAACTGTTTCTCAATCGCTTCCAGTGCGAGCCCAAGCGCCTTTGCTTTGCCGTCTTTAGGGGAATCATCTACAGCTGCCGTTTTTGCGGCCTTGTCAGTTTTGTCAGTTGCTTTTGCCATAGTAACTACCTTCGTCCTTTCGTCTACGGCAATCCATTAAGGACCGCCTGCATCTTGCTTATGTTGTACGTCAAACTCTACGCCCGCAACTTAGCAAACGCAAACTGTTTTTTATTTTGAGAGGACAGTCCTCGCAAAGCGATTTTTACTTACGTTTCGTTCGCTAATTCTTTCTTCAAAATGTCCATCATCTTCTTATTTTCCTGGTAGTCTTCCAGAAATTGTAAATACTCGGCGGGTGTCTTGAACATAGAAACGATGCGCTCTGGCCGAACCCATGATACCGTGTCTTGTTGTAAATAGTACGGCAGGCTCGAGTATTCGTGTTCTCTCCATTGCCGCGGGTTGAGATGGATGTAGCGAGTAATGTGCTCCAGGTAAGCCTCGTCAAGAATGGCCGACGCCCGGAACCTTGACTCGAACAACGGACCGCTACGACGGTACTTCTTATTAAAATAGCGGCTGTAGCTCGTCATCACGCTTTGCATCAACGATGTCAGCATATGGACCTGCCGCTGGTATACCAGCAGATGAAAATGGTTCGGCATAAGGCAATAGGCGAGCAGGTCGACTTTGTTATAGAAATTGGGATAAGGTACGCCGTACGGATTACGGGCATCTTCCGGCGATAGGTATCGTTCGAGAAGCTGCAAAAACTTCAGATAGTCTTCTTCGTCCAAGAAGATACGTTTTTTACTAGCACCGCGGGCATAGACATGATAGAACACGTCCTGTCCATCGCTACGGATTACGTTTCGTCTCGGCATATCTTAAATTATACGCTGCTGGATTGAGCTTGGAGAAAACTAGAGGACTGTCCTCACAAAATTACAACGGGTAGTGCAAGTGCTTATGCTTTACGGTATAATTGCAGGTAATGCGCATATCAGATAGTTTGGTGGAACGGTTGCTGACGTCTACAGGGAAGCTGACCGAAGACGAGCTCAAGGCGTTACTGGACCAACAGAAAAGTGAGAAAAAACCGCTGCAGGATGTGGTCGTCGCTTCGAATACGCTGAGCGAAAAGGAACTCACGAAGCTGTATGCCGCGGAAATCGATGTGCCGTATGTGGAATTCAACCCCAAAGAGCTTTCGCCGGACACTCTGAACCTCATCCCCGATAGGATCGCCCGTCAATACCGTGTCGTCGCCTTCAACGAAGACGGTGACGGCGTTATTTACGTTGCCATGGAAGATCCGGACGACGTGCCAGCTATCAGTTCCATCCAAAAGCAGCTCAATCGTCCGATCCGCGTCCACATCGCCACTGCAAGTACCGTGCAAGCCGCCCTCGACCAGTATACGGACGGGAATGTGGGCAGCGAGCTCCAGAAAGTCATCGCGGTCCAGAATAAGGAAGATGTTGAAGAGGCCGTCTCAGAAAATGAGCTCACCGAAGATTCGCCTATCGCCCAGACGGTTAATCTCATCATCGATTACGGCGTGAAGAACGGGGCGAGCGACATTCACATCGAGCCGCGTGAAAACTTCGTTCTGATCCGTTACCGCGTCGACGGTATTTTGCGCGAAGCAAACAAACTACCGCGCAAAGTCCTCGGGTCGCTTGTGTCGCGCATAAAAATCATCGCGAACCTCAAGATAGACGAGCACCGCGCGCCACAGGACGGCCGTTTCAAGATATCTATCAATAACCACGTGTACGCCCTTCGCGTCTCCACCCTGCCGATTATCGATGGCGAGAAGGTGGTCATGCGTATCCTCGACGAATCGAGCAAACCGGCGACACTCGAGGAACTCGGCTACTGGGGATATTCGCTGAAAGCTGTCCAGCACGCCATCGTCCAGCCGCACGGCATGATTCTCGTCACCGGCCCGACCGGCTCCGGTAAGTCGACCAGCCTGTTCAGCGTCCTCAGCATGCTGAACAACCCGGGAGTGAATATCTCCACCGTCGAGGATCCTATCGAATACCACGTCGTCGGCGCAAACCAGACACAGGTCAACCCGGTCGCCGGCATGACCTTCGCAAGCGGTCTTCGCGCCCTGCTCCGCCAAGACCCCAACATCATCATGGTGGGGGAGATTCGTGACGGTGAAACGGCCGATCTCGCCGTCCAGGCCGCACTGACCGGTCACCTAGTGTTCAGCACGCTGCACACCAACAATGCTGCGACCTGTCTACCGCGCTTGCTCGACATGGAGATCGAACCGTTCCTCATCGCCAGTACGGTCCGTATCGTCATCGGACAGCGTTTGGTGCGGCGCCTCTGCCCTGACTGCCGTGAACGCTACACGCCCGATAGCGCCGAGCTGCAACAACTCGCTAAGGTGTTCAATCTGCGCGATACAGCAGCGATTAAGAAACTTAACGAACTCGAAAAGAGTGCCTTAGAAGGTGGTATTGGCGCCTCTAACTCCAGCAAAACCAACCACGCCGATCCTTCGGAGCTATCGACGAGCGAGCGCGCCATCACCGCACTGTGGCGAGCACACGAAGACGGCTGCGACAGTTGTAATCACAGCGGCTATCACGGTCGGATGGGCATTTACGAGGTACTAACCAATACTTCGGCCATCCAACAGCTCATCGTCGGCAGCAGCACGAGCGAAAAGCTACAAAACACCGCGACAGATGAAGGTATGCTTACCATGCAGATCGACGGCCTCGTGAAAGCGCTCCGCGGACAAACAAGTATAGAGGAAATCCTGCGCGTCACCGCAGATAATTCTTAAAAAGGTAAACCTTATGCAATACAATTTCAAAGCCCTCCGCAAGGACAACAAAACCATCACCGGCACCATCGAAGCAGCCGACCGTGATGCGGCACTCGCCGCCTTGTCCCATCAGGGATTGCACCCGTTGCTCGTCAATGAGGCGGCCGGACGCACCGCCAAACGACGCTTCGGGCAAAAAGTCAGCACGAGCGATCTCATCATCTTCACGCGCCAGCTTTCGACGATGATCTCGGCCGGCGTTCCCCTTGCCAAAGGCATGAACACGCTCAAAGAAAGTTCCAGCAATCCTTATTTTCGCGATGTCCTCGGCAAAATCTGCAAAGACATCGAGGGCGGCACGCAGCTGGGTGATGCGTTTGCGCAGTTCCCGCACATTTTCGACGAAGTCTTCGTCAATATGGTCCGCGCTGGCGAAGAAGGCGGTATCCTGGATGAGATATTGAAACGCCTTGCCGTCCAGGTGGAGCAAAATGCCAGCATCAAGCGCAAAATCAAAAGCGCCATGATGTACCCGATTGTCATTCTCGGCATCACGGTCGTAGCGTTTTTCGGCATCATGTTCTTCCTCATGCCGAAGATTTCCGCTATCTTGAAAGATCTCGGCGGTCCGGACGCAAAACTGCCGTTTTATACCCAGATCCTGCTCGATATCAGCGCATTCTGCCGTGAATATTTCTATATCGTTATCCCCGCTATGATCCTCGTCGTATGGGGAGTCCGGCGCTACATCCGCACGCCGCAGGGCAAATACAAACTCCACGCCCTGGCACTGCGCCTTCCTATCATCAAGACTATCGTACAAAAAGTCGCTATCGCGCGGTTCTCTCGCACCTTCTCATCGCTGATGTCAGCCGGCGTCGGCGTACTGGATTCGCTCGCCGTCACAGGGGGCGCCATAGGCAACAAAGTCATCGAAAAAGAGCTCGCGAATGCCGCGACTGAAGTCAAAAACGGTAAACAGCTCTCCGAAGTCATCGCGAAAAGTGAGCACTTCCCCAAAATCGTCTCCCAAATGCTAGCCGTCGGCGAAGAAACCGGTACGACCGATGTCGTACTCGTGAAGGTTGCTGATTTTTACGAAGAAGAAGTCGCCGTAGCTATCGACGGGCTCGCTTCGGTCATCGAGCCGGTCATGATCCTTTTCCTCGGTGGCGGCGTCGGTCTTATCGCCGCCAGCGTCATGGGTCCAATCGCCAGCATGAGCACCCAAGTTGGCAACAATTAGAGATGTCTACATTCTCGGCGCCCGATAAAGCGTCGTCTAATTCGCGTCACGCTTCAGGAATAATATCCAAGCAACCAGCCAAATTACGACCAGCCACGCTCCGAAAACAGCGAGAGCTATCAGCACCGTCGCAGGTTGCCCCGAGGCTGCAGCCGGCAGCTTTTCTGCGACGTCTACGCTACTGGCAGTTATATCTGATGCGACGTTGCCAAACCTATCAAGCGCGGAAAACGGCAAAATTTTGGTAGGCTGAATGTTGCGCGCCGACAGCAAAAGACCGCCTAAGGTATCGATGGTTGGCAGCAAGAACGCCGCGGCGATGCCTGCCGTAAGGTTGCGTACCAACGCGGCAATTCCTACGCAGAACAGAGAGTAGCCCACGGTGTAGCCTATATGTCTCACCATAATGTACAGCCAATTGTAGTCCTGTGCAGGCAGGTTGAGATCTTTTATCCCCACCGCGGCATATGTAGCACCGACGGACACCGCTACGGCCGCCAAGCTCACCAGTACGGTAACGGTGATACTCACTATAAGTTTACTCAGTAAGACTTTGGACCGGCGGTTACTGATGGTAAGCGTATGGTTGATAATGTTGTATCGATACTCATGTGCTATGAGTAGTATGAGGACAATCGACACAAACGTTACGACGATCGGCAACGCTTCTTGCAGATTGTAGAGCAGCTCTTCTTTTGGCAGGTCGCGGCTGGTTACCTTGTTGTAATTGACGGTGCCGCCACATATCTCTTCGGCCGGTGCTTTCTCGAGGCGTGGGTCAGTCCGTCCTTCGGTGTACAGTACCTCCCCGGTGCTTGCACAAACAGCTTCTTCATACGTTCTGACCGACGTACCGGTATAGGTAAATAGCGCAATCAATATCAAGGCCAGCGAAACTAAGATATACGTCGAGCGGACAGTCAATAATTTACGGAGCTCGGATTTAAGTTGGGCGAACATTATTTTTCACCTCCCGCTTTGTACTCTTGGCTGGCGGCGGTGATTTCCAAAAATGCGTCCTCGAGAGAGCCTGTTTTGCTCGTCAGCTCCAGCAGCTCTATACCGGACTCGAATGCCACCTTGCCCACTTCATCGGTTTTGACACCATGCACATCAAGCCCTCCGTCCGCTCTCACCACATTGAAGTCAGGTTTGAGTGCTTTCTCCAGTTTCGCCAAATTGCTCGCGCGCACAAACACGCCCGCTCCTTTGGAGCCGGCGACAATCTCATCCACGGTACCGCTGGCAATCAGTTTGCCCTTACCGATTACTACGATGTCGTCGGCCATCAGCGACATTTCGCTTAACAGGTGGCTGGAAACGAACACGGCATTGCCCTGGTCGGCATAATTTTTCAGGAACTTGCGCAGCCAGTGGATGCCTTCCGGATCGAGGCCGTTTGCCGGCTCATCCAGGAGCAGATATTTTGGATTGCCCAATATGGCCGCAGCGATTCCTAGGCGTTGACTCATACCGAGGCTGAACTTGCCCGGCCTCTTTTTGGCCACGTCGCTCAACCCAACTATATCTAAAACCTCATCGACTCGCTTGCTGGGAATACCCCCGGCATCAGCGAGAACTAACAAATGCTCCCTGGCAGTGCGGGTAGGATGGAAGGCCTTCGACTCGAGCAGAATACCGATTACCTGAGATGGTTTAGGATATTCCGTCAGCTCTTTGCCGTCGAAAGTCGTTTTGCCTTGGCCATGGTCCAGGCCGAGCATCAGACGCATGGTCGTCGATTTGCCTGCCCCGTTCGGCCCCAGGAATCCCGTGACCTTACCAGTATCCACGGTGAATGATATATCGTCTACAGCGACTTTCTTGCGATATCGCTTGGTTAAATGGCTCGCGTCTATCATGAGTAAGATTATAGCGCAGTATAGGACCGGCTGATACCGAATCGGGAAGATTTACAGCAAAGCTCCGCCCCTGGATTTTTACGGTAAAGCCTGGTAATATAACAGATATGAGTGGACACAGTAAATGGTCAACGATCAAACGCACCAAAGGGGTAAAGGACGCCGCACGTGGCGCCGTTTTCACCAAACTCGGCAATGCCATCGCCATCGCAGCACGCAGCGGTACCGACCCTGAGATGAATTTCAGCCTCCGGCTTGCCATGGACAAAGCCAAGGCAGCGAACATGCCGGCAGCGAATATCCAGCGCGCTATCGACCGCATGAAGGACAAAAACGCCGCACAGCTACAAGAAGTGCTGTACGAGGGCTACGGTCCGGGCGGCGTCGCCATCCTCGCCGAAGTCGCGACCGATAACATCAACCGCACCTACCCCGAAGTCCGCCTGGCATTCAGCAAACACGGCGGCAATATCGCCGAAAAAGGCGCCGTGGCGTTCCAATTCGACCACAAAGGCATGATTCGGGTAAAAGCTACTGGTGATGATTTCATGCTTGAAGCCCTCGACGCCGGAGCTGAAGACGTGCAGGAAGAAGACGGCGAGTCCATCGTCTACACCGCCGCGACCGACCTTGCGAAAGTCCGTGATGCTCTGAAAGCCGCTGGCCACACCATCACCGAGGCCGAGCTCACCTACGTGCCGAACAATACTATCGAAATCACCGATGCCGACACCGCCGGCAAAATAATGCGCCTGATGGACGCCCTCGAAGACGTCGACGACGTCCAGAACACCCATGTCAATTTCGACATCGACGAAAGCTTGCTTAGCTAACTGCAAAGTACTATTCTTCAACTAACTATTTAGGGTGGAATAAGGAGCTATATGAACATCCTCAAACTGCCTCAAGAATACATTTCAGGGCGCGATGGCAATATCGCCCTCACGGCCGCAGAGCTGGGACGCCTTACTATTAGCGGCCTTCTCGACCTCGGCACCGTCCGGCAAAACGGCCAGTATCGATCACCAACCCCTCTTTTGCTCATCGATGGAGAATGCGCCCGGGAAGACCAGGATATAGAAGACGGCGTACGGAGGTTTTTTTACGGGCCAAAGACTGTTCACGTTCCCGGCGAAGATCCGGCAAATCCACCCGTAGAACTCAGTCATACCGAATGGGCATTCCAAGTTGACCTTCCCGCCGATCCCAAAAGGCAACCTTCAAGTTATTTGGGGCATGGCATATATCCTGATGAGGCGATCGCCACCATCTTCAATACGCCCCTCCCCTATGACCAAGCTATTTTTGAACGGGCAGCTAGTACTTGGCTACGAGAACTCGGAGTAGTTGTGATTTAGATGTAGCCATGTGATAGCATGGGTATATGAAAATCATCGGGATTGATCCGGGGACCGGGCGGCTCGGATTCGGCGTCATCGAGGTGGCGAAGGGCAATAAAGTCCGTTTCATCACCGGCGGCGTTATCACGACTCCCGCCCATACTTCCCTACCCATTCGGCTGGAGGATATATACGACAGTTTGCACGAAATCATCGACGAGACGAAACCGGACGTCATGAGCATCGAAAAGCTCTTTTTCGCGCAGAATATCACGACCGCCATCAGCGTATCGCATGCCCGCGGCGTCGCCATGCTCGTTGGGCAGCAGTGCCACCTGGAAATCGCCGAGTACACGCCGCTGCAGATCAAGCAGACCCTGACCGGATATGGCCGTGCCGATAAAAAACAGATGCAGGAAATGGTGCGACTGCATTTGGGTCTCAAAGAAATACCGAAACCGGACGATGCCGCCGATGCGCTCGCGGCTGCGATTACCCACTCGCTCATGAGCAGGGTATAATAGCTTTTATGATTGCACATGTTTTTGGGAAAGTCGTCGAGAAATTCGGCAGTTCGGTTATCGTGGATGTTAACGGCGTCGGATATGAAGTAAACGTGCCAGCAGGCGATTTTGACAGCGCCCTGCTCGACACCGAGATGAAATTCTACACGCATCACCATGTACGCGAGCAGGCCGAGGAGCTCTTCGGCTTCAGTACGCTCGCGGCGAAAAAAATCTTTGAGCTTCTTATATCCGTCCAGGGAGTCGGGCCGAAAGCCGCGCTCGCCATTCTCAGCCTTGGTACTGCCGAGCACGTGCGCAATGCCATTGCCAACAGCGATTCAACGTGGCTGAGTGGAGCGGCAGGCGTCGGTAAAAAGACCGCCGAGCGCGTCGTCGTCGACCTGCACGACAAAGTCGGGCTGCCGACATACTACAACACCGGTTCCGCCGCGGCACCGGTGCAAACCGAGATAGATACCTCAGATGAAGCACTCGAAGCCCTGATCGCCCTCGGCTACACGCTTGCCGACGCCACAAAGGCGCTTGACGGTATCGACAAAACCCTCGACACTTCCGCCCGCGTCCGCGAAGCCCTGAAAGGCAAATCGTGATAGAATCTTGGCTCGCCCGATTTCATGAAGCTTGGAAATCTCATGACGTCGATACAGTCATCGAACTCTTCACTGACGATGTTGAATACTGGGAGACTCCTCATAAACTACTCTCAGGTAAAGAGGCAGTCCGCAAAGAGTGGCAAGCAATCCTTGGTCAAGAAAATATTGAGGTGGATTGGAAAATTTTTGCTTCTTCCGCAGATAATCGTCACACAGTTCTCTGGGACCTTAATTATCTAAAAGATGGACTTCGTTATAGTTCTTCGGGCGTATATCTAATCAGCCTCAATAATGCTGGTATATGTGGTTATTTCTACTATGTAGGGGAGTGAAGAATCGATGAATATGCCAGAGCTAAAAATCGCTGCAGGTGTGACGATCCCGCAAATTGGGCTAGGACTATGGCAGGTTACCAACCCCGAGGAATTCCGGACGGCGTTTGACGCAGCGGTTGCGGCCGGGTATCGGCATTTTGACTCGGCGCAGATTTACCGCAACGAACAGTTACTCGGCGAAGCATGGCACAGCTCCGGACTTCCGCGCGAGGAGTTTTTCCTGACGACCAAAATCCATATCGGCCAGTTTGGTACACGGAAAACGCCAAAGAGTTTTGAGGTTTCACTCCAGAAACTACAGACAGACTATGTCGACCTGCTCCTGCTCCATTTCCCCGTTACCATCGCCCGAAAAAAAGCGTGGACAGAGCTTGAGAAGCTGAAAGCTGCTGGCAAAGCACGAGCCATCGGCGTCAGCAACTACACCATCCGGCATCTGGAAGAAATGAAAACGTATGCGAACGAAATGCCCGCGGTCAACCAGGTCGAGCTGCATGTGTTTTTGCAGCAGCCAGAACTCGTGAAATATTGCCGGGAACATGACATCGTCATCGAGGCTTATTCTCCGCTCGCTCATGGTCGTGGCATGGATGATCCGCTACTCACCGAGCTTGCGAAAAAGCACGGCAAGTCCCCTGCTCAGATCATGCTACGCTGGTGTGCGCAAAGCGGTTTCGTCGTGCTACCAAAGTCAGTGACGCCTGAGCGTATCAATTCAAACATCGACATCTTCGACTTCAGCCTCGATGAAGACGACCTTACAAAATTGCGGCAGCTCGACCGCGACCTCCGTACCTGCTGGGACCCTACCTACGTCCCTTGATATATACTTGCAAGGGAGTATACTCAACAACACACAGGACGAAAGATGGCACTATTCTCATACGATACGACCGGTTTCCCTTCAGGATTTGAAGCAAGGAGTGAGTATTACGGTTACAATTCTAAGGTATTTCCGTGGTTACGAGTTCGGCAAATCGGTTCAAAAGAAATAGTTGCCTCCCAATGGTGCTATCAGGGTTATTACGGCATACTATGGACTCCAGGTGATAGCCTGTTAGCCGTTGCAACTCGTATCAAGCAATTTGTAAACGAGAAATATGCCAGTGCGTATGATTCGAGAACAAACACGCTGCCTATACGAAGTGAAGATTTTTTATCTCAAATATCTCAAAATTTGCAACAAGGTGCCGACTTTAGCGCCGCACTAGAAACAGCTCACTTTACTGCTTTTATCGAGAAATTTCCTGATGGACAGTCTACTGTAGGTATCAATTCTCCGGAGTTGTTTGGCTCGGAAGTAGCAAGTGAGTTATTTGACGCTACGGCCGATGACAATTCTCTTCGTATTAAAAACCGATTTTTTGAGGTTATACGTCCTGCCATCGAACAAACGCTCGCTGCTTCATAGCGGAAGGCTCACATTATTGCCTTTCTTAGTCGCCTATCTTTCTTGACGTAGTGATGACAGCAGATAAAAATGCTTTTGCGGTATACTAATACTATATGGCGATTGATCGGATTGTGGATGCGGGGATAGTTGATGACGACGGGTCTGAGGAACGGCAGATCGAAGTCACACTGCGGCCCCAGAGTTTCGCAGAGTACATCGGACAGGAACGGCTGAAGAAAAACCTGCAGCTTGCTATCGACGCGGCCAAAAAGCGCGGCGAGCCGATCGACCATGTCTTGCTCTATGGTCCCCCGGGACTCGGCAAAACGACGATGGCGACCGTCATCGCAAACGAGATGGGCACCGCCTTACGCGTCACGAGTGGGCCGGCCATAGAGCGGGCCGGCGACCTCGCAAGCATCCTCACGAACCTGCAGGACGGCGACGTATTGTTCATTGACGAAATCCATCGCCTCAGCCGCCAGGTGGAGGAGGTGCTCTACAGCGCCATGGAAGATTTCAAACTCGATATCGTCATCGGCAAAGGCCCGGCGGCCAGGAGCATCCGGCTCGATCTGCCGAAGTTCACCGTTATCGGCGCCACGACCCGCACCGGCAGCCTGGCCGCCCCCCTCCGCGACCGCTTCGGGCTGATTCACCGGCTGGAGTTTTATACACCCGACGAAATAATGCAGATTATCGCAAGGACGGCAAATATACTGGAGTCGCGCATCGACCCGACTTCCGCAAAATTGCTGAGCACCCGCGCCCGGCTGACACCGCGTATCGCTAACCGGCTCTTCAAACGCGTCCGCGATTACGCCGATGTGAATGGTGACGGCTTTATCGACCCTAAAACGACCGAAGCCGCGCTCGCCATGCTTGAAATCGACGAGCTCGGGCTTGACCCGGCCGACCGCCATCTGCTCATGAGCGTCCTCAATGCATACGGTGACCGGCCGGTGGGGCTCACCACCATCGCCGCGCTCACCGGTGACGAAGCAACCACCATCGAAGATTTTTACGAACCGTACCTCATGCAAATCGGCTTCATCGAGCGCACTCCGCGCGGACGCCGTGTCACCTCGAAAGCCTCCTCGCACCTCGGCAAGTCCCGCCCTAAAGATGACCAGCAAAAACTGGTATAATACGCACCATGCAACCGCAAACTCCACCCGAACAACAACCCGGCCAGTCGGCGCAGACACCGCCAGATGCCCCTCAGATGCCCCAACCTCAGCAACCGCCCACGATTCCCTACCAGCCTCAGGTGCCATATGACCACGATGATGAACGTGACGGTATGCCACAGGCAACATACTATACGC
>DAIPYY010000007.1:0-19650 GCA_036782475.1 Candidatus Saccharimonadota bacterium | reverse complement strand
CTTGAGGTGTCACATCGCTCGCGGCAAGAAAATTCGCCCCGTCTTCAAACGTTATGATTTTTGCTTCGCACATTTTAGCCTCATCTATGTGTTAAAAATGATACTTTTAAGTACTTATCATTATACTCCAACCCTGCAAGCAGAACGGAGCGTTTTATAGCAAAACTATTGCAAACTATTTACACATGTGATATAATATAGACATGCCTCCTATAAATCCTCTTCGAGAGAGTGATACTAGAAGAGTTACTCGCGACATCACGTTAGCCTCAAACGATGTCGACTTCCTACTGCACCGTTTGCACGGCGTGGTGGCAACTTGCCTTACGTCCCCTCTCCCTTTCGACAATCACTTGGAAGTAAAGGGTGGAAAATTATCATCGACCCACATGCTTTCATCTAATATCGAAACGTCTCAGAACAAAATTATGAAGGGTTCTCTGCGTTTGGTGAGCGATGCGCCGCCGAGCGCCATGGTGCTTACGCGTGATACCACGAGTACGTTTTGGCATCTCGTGTCAGATCAAGACAAACTGCTTACTAATACCGACGTTGTCGAGATAATAAGGCAGGCAAATCCCCGAATCGTTCCTGCTCATGCCTTCCCCATGGGACGCGAAACCAGTGATGAAGCTTTATTCTCGATTGTCTCTGATACCATAAAGCCCTTCCAGCGAAAAATAGCAACGAAAATATTCAGTCTTTTGGATGTCCAAGGAGTCGAAAACCTGATCTCGGAACGGCATGGTCGCCTTATCCATTCAAAAACTACGGAAGGAAGAAGCGTAGCAACCAATATATCTGCTGATCGGTGGTACCAGCTCCCGCTGTATAACACGCCAGTCGATGTAGGCTATCAACTTATCAATTCTGCCGTCGGAAGACGCAAAGAATCTTTGATCGGACGAGTAGTTTTCCAGAGCAATGCCGAGTTTCTTGAGGAATATGTCGGAGCCTCACGCTCTCTTCCGGACCCGAAAGATTTTGCGGCAAATATGGCGAGCCTTCTTGATGATTTAGAAAAGCAGGCCGAATTAGCTACTACTCAGACTTTTGAAGAGTGGCGCTAGTCAGGCTTACAAAGCTTACTCCGTAAGCGCACAAAAATCGGCACTCAAGCAAGATCTGCTTTGATGCGGCGAATGCCGGCACTTGAGGCTTCTTCTTTGGTGATTTTGAAGTGCTTACCGCCTTCGGCCAGCTGGCCGGTGTGGTCGACGTGCGGGCCACCGCAGATCTCAAGGCTGACGACGTGGTCGTCCGTACCCATCTGATAGACTTTCACGGTGTCACCGTAGCGTTCACCGAAGGGACCGATCGCGCCCATATCGAGCGCCTGCTGGGTGGGGTAGAGGGTGAACTTCACGGGGTGGTCTTCGGCGATCCACTGATTGACAAGGTCTTCAGCCTGCGCGATCTCTTCCGGCGTCATTTTGCGGTCGAGGTTGAAATCGAAACGCAGCCGCTCAGCCGTGATATTGCTACCGTGTTGGCGCAGTTCCGGTCCGAAAAGCTGGCGCAGCGCCGACTGTAATAGGTGCGTCGCGGTGTGGTATTTGAGATGAATCGGGTCATGGCCTTCGAGGCCGCCTTTGAACGTACCCTTGCTGGCGGTTTGGCTGCGCTCGCGCTGCTCCTGCATTTTTGCCTCGAATTCCCCTCGCCAGGTGTCCGACAGTTTGATGTTTTGCTTGAAGGCTTCTTCTGTCGACAGTTCGACCGGGAAGCCGTACGTATCATACAGCGTGAATATCTCTTGTCCTGTCAGGCCGCTCTCGGCGACTTTCTCCAGCTGTTTCAGGCCTTTGCGGAGCGTTTGGCGGAAGGCTTTTTCCTCTTTGACGAGGACGGCAATGATCTGCTCACGCTGCTCTGCCACCTCGGGGAAATCATGCACATACAGGTCAGCGATGACCGGCACGACTTCTTCCAGGAAGTTCTGCTCGATACCCAGCTCGAAACTGTAGCGGATGGCACGGCGGAGCAACCGGCGCATGACATAGCCTTGCTCTTTATTGCTTGGACTGCAACCGTCGACGGCCAAGAATGTCGCCGCCCGCAGATGGTCGGCGATGACACGCATGCTTTCGGTATGGCTGTCGTACTTTTTGCCGCTGATTTCCTGCAGCTTTTCGATAATCGGCCACATCAGTGAGATCTTGAACACGTCAGGGTCGTTGTTCGCCGCTGCCGCGATACGTTCCAAGCCTGAGCCGTGGTCGATATTCGGTTTTGCCAGTGGTTCGAATTTGCCCTCAGCTACTTTTTTGTATGCCATGAACACGTTGTTGCCTACTTCCATGAAGCGGCCGCAGTCACAGTTCGGATGGCAATTTTCGCCGTACGAGGGGTCATGCGGGATGTCAAACAGATAGAACATCTCACTGTCGGGGCCGCACGGGTCACCAACCGGTGTGTTCGCTTCGTTGCCATTGCGGCTCCACCAGTTTTTGCTGCCGTCATAGAAAAAGATACGTTCGCCGTCACGGATACCCCGCGTATAGCCTTCCACCTCCGATCCTATATTCGCCATGTCATGGCTGAGGCCTTTCGCGGCAAAGAGTCCGGCCCATATCTCGGCTGCTTCGGTGTCCTGCGGGATATCAAATTCGCTATTACCACTGTAGCAGGTGATGTAGAGCCTGCTTGGGTCGAGCCCGACGACATCCGTCAGGAATTCGAACATCCAAGGGATCTGCTCCGCTTTGAAATAATCGCCCATGCTCCAGTTACCGAGCATCTCAAAAAACGTCGTGTGGCGGTTATCGCCGATGTCATCGATGTCCTGCGCGCGCAGGCAGGTTTGGCTGTCGACGATACGTTTGCCCTTTGGATGCGGTTCGCCGAGCAGGTACGGGATCATCGGCTGCATACCGCTGCCGGTAAACAGCGTTGTCGGGTCGCCCCGTAGCACCAGTGGAGCGCGCGGCACGACGACATGCGCCCGTTCTTCAAAAAACTTCAAATAGGCCCTGCGGATATCTTGTGCGTTCATCTGACCTAGTATATCAGAGGTGCCGACCGTATGCCTAGTGGCGGATCAGTGGTGTCAGGCCGCCCCACTCGACCACCGTGAAGCCTTTGCGTTCTGTTTTGGTGAGCTTCTGTGCGGGCAATTTGATGGGTGCGTCGAAGCCGTCCATATCGAGGAAGACGCGGATGACCGTCTGCGGTTTGGGTGTGACGAGAAGCGGCGCCAGGGTGTTCATCTGGGTGGTGCCCAGCCATGTCAGGCGTACGTACGACTTATTGGGGATTTTCGACTCCCAGAACGCCATAAAATCGTTAGATTCTTTCGCGTTCAGTCCTTGTTCGGTGAGCTGACGACGAATCGTCTTGGCGGCATCTGCGCGCTTCACGACCGTACCACTCGTGATGCCGGGATAATCCCCATATCCTTGCCCCTCCCAGAAGAGTGAATCGTATGCTTGGCCCAGATAAGTCAGTTTGCCGCTCGGCTCCGCCCAGACGCCCCTCCAACCCTCCGCAGGATATAGCGGGTCAGATACTGTGACATTCGCGCCAACCTTCACGGATACAGTCGTCGCTGTCGTCGGGTATAGGTACACGACCGGCTTGGCACAGCCGCCGACCGCGGAATATGTTTCCCGGACATAGACAAGCAGCTCTTTTTTGGCATTCTCCACGAGGAGAAGTCCGTGGTCTTTCTGGTACACCTCGAAGCTTTTTGCGGAGGTATCATTCATCTGTTTGTATTCATCATAGGCTTTTTTGTAGAGTCCGCTCGTGGTGACGGTGGGCTCGTACACGGTGCGGCCAGACGGAGCCTTGCCCACTGCGGTCAGGTCTTTGAGGGTCAGACCATCTGCACGTGTCACCTGGGCCGTCGATATGCTGCAGCCCCTGGCAATCGCAGCGATAGGGTCATAGACAGTTTTACCGTCATAGTCTTTTTTCTGCGTGCTTGCTCCGTTCGTAAATGTATAGCCTTCGAGTGTCGTACCGTTTGGTGCGTAGGTCATTGAAATGACTGTTCCGATTGGCAGCCTTAGCTGATACCCGATGTTCGTCAGTTTTGTGTCGGCAAATGCCGTCTCGATGCGTTTCAGCTGACTGCCGCCGAATTTGGCTACATCGATATATTTGACGCTGTCAGAGGCGGCGATAGTATCTTTGCCTCCGATATGCAATGCTTCAGCCGACACGGCTACTGTTTCTCTGCTTCCGGCAGCTAGCTCTGCTGGCACATTGAGTGAGTCATAGTGCGTCGTCGTGTCGTAGGTGCTCACGGCGCTGCTCAGCTGATCTTTCATGTTGCTAAGCGTAGCATCGCTGATGGTCGCGCGCGCTTGCGGCTTCAGAATAGCCGCGACATTGCCGCTCGCATCTTTTTCAAACAGGTAGGCGTCCGCAGTGTTATCCATCGCAGCAGGAAGGGCCACTAGTATGATTGTTTTGCCATTGTGCGCCCCAACCTCCTGATACGACGGAGCGCTTTGCTGCATCTGCTCTTCTATAGTAATCCCGGGATAAGCGGTATACGACGAGGCAAGCTCACTTTTCATGTACCCTTGCGCAGAAATCGCTTTCGGAGAGCTGTACCACTTTTCTCCTGTCGTTGGATTGATGAATTTCGCAAGCTCCGGGTCAGTCGAAGACGTAACGGTGGTTTCGGGCGTTTGTTTTTGAACGGTGGTCTTTGGCGATGGAGCGGCTGCCTTTTTATTGGTGAGGTACATGCCGAGAACGACACCGCCGCCCACTAGTAGGAGCGCCAGGAGAACGATAAGCAACGTCCGCCGGCGGGTATGTTTTTTGGCCGGCCGGACAACCGGCGGATTCTCTACAGGAACGGAAGACGGTGTCTCGACCGGCGCTACTGTCGGTTCGACCACGGCCGGCTCGGGAGGGGTCGAGACCGGCTCGGCTTCTGGGAGGGGTTCCGTGACAATTTCGGCCGAGGTATCATCGACAATTTCTATACTCTCACCCCGCTCTTCTTCTGGCACAGGGCTTTGTTTGTTGTCTGATGGCTCCATAGCGATATACTCCTTATGCTTCTCTACGGGTAGTATACGCTTTTTTCAGCGGGATAATAGCGAAATATCAGACGACGATACCGCCGCCGACTACGCGGTCGTCTTCATAGAGTACGGCGGACTGGCCGGGAGTTATCGCCCTCACCGGCACTGAAAGCAGTACGGTGACATCGCCAGATTCGGCAGTGGCATCGCCAGCAATGGTTGCGTCTACAAGTTCGGCACGGTAGCGAGTGCGCACCTGATACGGCCTTCCCGGGGTTGGGGCTCCATTGATCCAGTGCGGCAGCGTCAGCCGTAATTCTTGCTGCCACAGCCGCTCATCATCGATTTGATTGGTCACGTACACTTCGTTTTTGGCCATATCCTTGCCGGTGACATAGTATGGCAGTCCGCCGCCGATACCGAGACCCTGCCGTTGTCCAATCGTAAAGAAAAGTGCCCCGTCATGCTCGCCGACCGCCACGCCATTCTGGTCTAGAATAACACCGTGCGGCTGAGGACCAAGTTCGTGCAGCAAGAAGTCTTTTATTCCTACCTTTCCAACGAAACAGATTCCTTGGCTGTCCTTTTTGCGTGCCGTCGCCAGACCGAGTCGTTCCGCCTCGCGGCGTACATCTTCTTTGGTGGCGAACTCCCCGATCGGCATCAGACTTTTGCTGAGCGCATCTTCGGTTACCCGGTACAGAAAATATGTCTGATCCTTTGCTGTGTTTGCCGCCACATGGAGTGATGCGCCGTCGTCAGCATGGGCAATCTTGGCATAGTGTCCGGTCGCGATCATATCCGCGCCATCGGCGAGTGCCGTCTCCAGGAACAGCTTAAATTTCACCTCTTGGTTGCACATGATATCCGGGTTCGGCGTAATACCGCTGCGGTAGCCGTCCAGCATATACTCGACAACCTTTTCGCGGTACTGCGTCTCGAAATCATACATTTTGAACGGTATGCCGAGCTGCACAGCGACGCGCTTGGCGTCCTGGTAGTCGTCTTTCCAGGGGCACTTCATGCCCGGCAAATCTTGGCTCCAGTTTTTCATGTACACCCCGGTCACATCGTAGCCTTGCTGCAGCAGCAATGCTGTAGTCACCGAACTATCAACGCCACCACTCATGCCGACATATACTTTTGTCATAACAGATACATTTTAGCAAATTTTCGGTAAATGAGGAACCGGTGCTCTAGCGCTGAATTTCACTCTGGTAGAGGGCTGCCTGCTTTTCGAGCCGGCGATGAATCGAGACTACCTCAAACCGGCGTCCGATCCAAAAAGCGGCGAATGCGAACGGCGTAATCAATAGGACAGGCCACCATATATATTCGCGCTGGGAGGCAGTACTGCCGCCGCCCGAAGAACCGCTGCCTGAGTCTTTTTGCGTCACCGCACCGCTACCGACTCCCACGAGCTGCAGAAAAGCTGCCGAACCATTTTTGTCCGTAGCTTTCACGATCACACGGTACACACCGGCAGTTTTATATGCATGGGTTAAGTTAATTGTGCCGGTAAAGGGAACGCTCTTCAGGTCATAGGCCGTCCCGTCACCCCAATCAACACTCACCGCATAGGGCCCGGTGCCGCCGCTCAATATCACAGGCCACGTGAGCTGGGTGCCGATGGGCGCGCCGATTTTGGCAAAGTTGCTTGTCAGGCTTATGCGCTGACCGAAGGCAGCGAATTCCGCATCCTGGAACGTAACGGTCACACTGTTGCTATCGGGACCGGCCTGATCAAGCGAGTCATACACTCGTGCCACCAAGACGTTTTCCCCACTGAACAAGTCTATCTGCAAGCTATAGCTGGACTTCTCACACTCTACCGAGCCGGCAAATACATTGTTGCTGAATATCTTGACGAGCAAACCCGTCGTACATAACCCACTGACCGTGATAGGCGTCGTCTGGAACGTGCGTCCGCTCGACGGCACGGCTATGGTCGCTGCCGACTTTGGCGGGGGGCTCGAAATCGTCCCCTGTATACCGGTAGTACCCGACTGCTCAGGGTCAGGGCTCCGCGCCGCCATCACCGGGGCGGTCGAACCGAAACATATACCGATAGTCAAAAGCAGGCTATAGAAAATCCGTTGGGCAATTTTGCGTTTCATATTGGTCTTTTCGCGGTACAGTACGTACCTCTTCCTATGATACTACGCCGTTCCATATGCACAAAATGCTTACGTTATCGCCATATTCCGCCGGCAGCGAGGACCGGCGGAATATTTCATCGCTACGCGACCTTTTAGGACTAGCGGCGGCCCGCTTTACGGACTACGGTACGATTGTACTTCTTAATGGCCTTCGGCAGTACAAAGATGAGCAGCAAAACGACGACGACCAGCACGATGGCCGCGATGATAAGCGCAAGCGGCACGACCCAGAACGTCGTTGATGCACTGAGAAGCTGTCCGTTAGAACCATAGCCGAAGTTACCCTGTACGGTATATTTGCCGAACGAGCCAAGGCTGGTAAGCTCAACATTGAAGCGACGGACGCTGTCTGGAAGCACGTTGCCCTTTGGATCGGTTTTGTTGATTTCCGTTTCTTGGAGGACTTTATCTCCCTTGAGGAGGCGGACCTTACCAAATGGCTGCTCATGGACGTTGCCGTTATTTTTGAAACGGACGACTGCAAATAGTTTTTTGTTGGTCGTAAAGAAAGAGCTGCCTCCGACGCCTTCTTCACCGCGCCGTACGTCAAAACTATCAATAACCATGTCTTCTTTGATGTCACCTGGCACCTTCACGAGGATAATCGAGCCCACACTTGCTGAAAGCACGACGTTGCTATTGCCATTACTGCCTGCAGGGGCGAAACGCACTGCACCATAGTAGCCGCCGGCTGCAGCATTGCCAGGAACATTGATGGTCACTTTGACTTCTTTGCTCTTCCCAGCTGCGATCGTAAAGTTCGGGATAGCCGCCATGTATCGTTTCAGACTGTGACTGGGGGCATATTTATCGGAATCAAGAATCAGTGCGGGCTGGCCGTTTTCATCATTTGACACGAAATCATTGATGATAGCCTGAAACTCCGCATCACCTGAGGTGATGTTCTGGACAGATAGTGTAATGGTGCGTGACTCACCGGGATTGATCGTAAGATCGCTGCGAACCGGCGAGACCTTGATACCATTTCCGGTGGTTTGGGCACTGACCTGCCCGACACCGCTAAAACCGGCCGCCAAAAGACCGACGGCCATAATGCTACCGACTAATAGACGCGAAAATTTCTTCATATGTTCCTCTTTGTTACCTTTGCATTTATGGTAGCAGAACCGCATATGTTTTTCAAAAGAAAAAGCCTATGGTTATGGACAAAAAACAACAATGTCGCTCAAGGCATCCTAGAAGCTTGCCAGGGCGACATACGTAAGCGTCGTGACATATACGCCCGAAGGCTGGCCTTTGGCGACGTTTGCGATATACGTCACCGTGTACATACGGTGGTTGTCTGGATGATTGTAGCTTGCGATGACATCGCCGGCTACAAATCTGTACATGTTCGGCGTATTGTAGCCTGCCGTCGGCTGGCCGAGCCCGGCTCCTGTCGGGTCCTGGCCGCTAGAAGGTGTACCGTTCGCGCGGAGATTAAGACCGAACTGATTGGTGCCGACACGCGATACGTCAGACGTCGCCATGGCCTGGATGACATTGATACCGGACGTCAGGGTCGTCCCAAGCGTCCGAATAGTGTAGCCAAATTCCGCATTCGTCGATACGAGCAGTTTTGTTTGGCCGGTTGCCGTACGGGTCGAAGTCAGCTCACCGAAATCGATATAGTTCCCAGTGGCCGTTTCGCAATCATACGGCTCGATGGTCACACCGATACAAAAGCTAAGGTACGGCGGAACAGTCGTTTGGATGCTCACCGCTTCTGGAAGCATAGCGATAGCAAGCCCGCCGGCATCATGTGAAGGGCCGGTAGCATCAGTGGTCGCAAACGTTTCGAGCCGGCCGTAGATCGTGCCGACAAGTGCCGGGTTTGACACATGATCGAACCGGATACTCACCAGGCCGCTTGTCGTCGCACCCGGTGTCCGTGTCAGCACCAGTTCGCTCCAGGTCGTACTAGGATGCACGCTGAACCCTGTCATGCCCGACTGCGAAACGATCTGTGCCTGGCTCAAATCAACCCCAGGTGCCGGCGTACACGGGAAACCGGGAAAAGGATCGTTCGAGCAAAGCTGTAAGCGCACCGACCCGACGGTCCCCGGCGATTGACCGGCAAAACTGAGGGTGTATTCCACATTTGTCGTACCTGCTATGCTCGTGCTGATATCGAGCGACCGAAGGCTGAAATTAGCCGCTCGGACCCCTGCTCCATGGATAACAGATACCGTGACGATGATCGCCCCCATCAGAAAGAGGGCAATGCGCGGTAGCCACTGCCCTCTTTGTTTCATTGAAGTTCTCCTTGTTCTCGTATGCCTAATCTTTAGAATGTACCGACGGCGATAAGGCTGAAGCTTTGGGTGTAAATACCGGCTGGGGTGGTCGGCGATGCCGTGGCTGCGAATTTATATTCGTTCTTCACGCTGTTCGCCTGGGCAATTGACTCGATAACCTTACTACCGTACGTGTAGGTAACGTTGTCACTTGCTGTCGTACCATCCATGATGTAATTATCTGCGGTCGAAGGATTCCAGCGGCTTACCGCTGTGTTGGAACCGGTACCACCGGAAACTGCGGTGCCGCTTTCGATATCAACACCGAATGCTGCCGTGCCCGGTGACATCAATATCGCCGTAGCGCCACCTGCGTTGATGGCAGGGATGCCACACGTTGTTCCACCGTCTTTACTAAGTCCACCACCACAGGTGTTATGTGCCCGCAGGTAAATGGCATAACCATTTGCTGCATTCGTCGACACCTGAGAATAGATGCTGTTCGTGTACACCAGGTCGTCTTTCAAGACGTTTTGCTGATCAGCAGTACCGAGCGTGATGGCCGGATCGGTTGCGCCCGCACATGCCAGTGATGTGAGGTCATCTTTTGACGTACAGAGCGACATCGTCTCCATGACGCGGGCGGTCACCTTGATCGGCGCAGTGATCGCTATTGCAACACCGCCTGTATCCACGGTAGTACCGATATGAGTGGGCCCATAGTCACCACCACCCGTGTTGTAAGTGCTCCACCCTGCGTCGGCATAGGTAAGTATACGAGCATAGAGCGAACCTGTCGCACTTGGGTTCGTGATGTTATTGAACTCAAATGTGAAGCTACCGGCAGCTTGTGAGCCAGTATTTGTCATTCGGATTTGACGAGCATTGGGGAATGTCCCCGTCCAACCGGCAAGTGCAGTCAACGTAGCAGAGGATACACTCATGCCGGTAGGCGCCGTACAGGTAGCGTCACCGATAAGCGGTGTGTTGCTACAAAAGTCGATGAGGAAACTTTGCATCGCTGCCGATGTGGTGAATTTCACCGTGTATTTGACTGCTGTGCCACTGCCGACACCTGACGTGATACTGCCGCCGCTTGGGGCACTATCGCTCAGTTGGATAGAGCGTGACGCAAGGTCCGCGGCCTTGACGGTCGTAGCTAGAAATGCAGGGACTGCAGCCCCCACGAGTACCGCCGCAGCTGCAAATAACGCGGCTGGGCGTCGAAATGAGTTGCGAGTAATACTCATTTTGTTCTCCTGATTTTAATTGTTAATTTTGTATTTTTAGTAATACTGTCAGCATCGTATCACGCTTGTGTATAAAAAAACAAGCCCCTTCTATACCGAAGGGGCTTGAAGCTGTGGATAAGTCGCTAGAGTACTCGCAATCTCTAGAACCTACCAGCAGCTATAAGGCTGAAATGCTGGGTGTAAATACCGGCTGGCGTGGTCGGCGATGCCGTCGCGCGGAAGGTGAAGGTGTTGTTCACACTGTTCGCCTGACCAGTTGAGTCGATTACTTTACTGCCATAGACATAGTTGATGTTGTCATTGGCAGTCGTGGTGTCCATGACGTAGTTTGGACCATCCCACTTAGACTCGGCCGTGTTTGTACCGGTTCCGCCGCTTGCGGGTGTGCCGCTACCGACCAAGAGGCCGAATGCAGCAGTGCCGGGGGCGATCGGTGTGCCAACAGCGTCACCTGCTGCAACTGCGGGAATGTCGCAGGTCGTACCACCGTCTTTACTGAGGCCTCCACAGGCGTTAGCACCACGAAGGAAGATTCCGTAGCCACTCGCGGCATTGGTCGAAACCTGAGAGTAAATTGACGCACTATTCGACTCCGAGTCATCAAGAGTCCAGTTAGGCAAGTGACCGATAATCACTGCCGGTGAAGTTGCGCCTGCACAGGCAGTACCGCTGAACGCATCCGCTGATGTACACAGGGACATTGTCTCCATAACACGAGCGGTGATGGTGATAGGTGCAGTTACCGCCAATGCGACACCGCCGTAATCTATCATATTAGCACTTAGCGCTGTGTATGTACCACGCGTTGCATCCGTCGTAGGATACAGGCTGTTCATGTTTGCTGCCGAATCAAATGTAAGGATACGGGCGTAGAAACTGTGCGTGTTGTTCGTCAGCGCAGTACTGGGGTTCGTGACGCCGGTTACGGTGATCTCGATCGGACCGCTTGTCGCCTCGTCGGTGGCATGTGAGAACTTTAATACCGGATAAGTTCCGCTGCCATCACCGACCGCTGAGCTTTCTGTCCAGTTTCCGTCAGTCAGGCCAGTGTCAATCGTCGCGCTCGGTGAGGCGCCCCAGTTGAATCCGGCCGGCGCCGTACAGGTCGTATCACCAATAAGCGGCGTATTGTCACAAATATCGACGACAATACCGCCGATAGCGGTCGTGCCGGTCGGGGTGAAGGTTATCTTATATTGGACATTCGTGCCGCTGCCGACACCCGATGTGATACTGCCGCCGCTTGGAGCACTATCGCTCATCTGGATACTGCGATTGCTGAATTGTCCAGCACTCGCAACTCCATTCAGCAGGAACGGCGCAGCCGAACCGGCGACTAGCGCTAGTGCTGACAGGGCGATGAGAGGCCGCCGCACTAGCTGAGTTGATATTTTCATAGCTTCTCCTTTTTATACTTATGTAGTTTTATTTTGGTTGCTACAGGTACAATCGTAGCATGCAAAATGTAACTTATGCAAGCTTTTTTTGGAAAAATCAACTTTTCGATGTACGTTTTACATCATACTCCAGTGATAAACAGGTAAAAAATTCCAGCAATTTTGACACAGTCAAAACAGGGGTGGAACACCTTAGTATGTCGCTGTCGCGACGATAGAGTGATTCATGGTGTACGTACCGGCGGGGGTAACGGGGCTGATATTAAATAGGTACGAGATGGTATACGTCGTATCGCTTGAGCTACGATTCGAGCCTGCGATCACGTCCCCGTCTATATAGCGAAATTGGTTCGATGTCGCATAGTCACTGTCGACGGCACCAAATCCGAACGGGTTGCCACTGTCGTCCGGGAACTGTGTAGGAGCAGCGCCAATGGCCGGCGAAGTATTGACCGCAAGATTGATGCCAAACTGTTCCGTGCCGGGCGTCGATCCAAACAAGGACGAAGAGGTCGTCAGGGTATGGCTGGTTATTTTTGGCGGTCCGCCGTAGGCCTGCACCACATAACCGTCTGCCAGATATGCTCGTACCCAGAATTGGGCGCTACCGTATTTGACAGACCCCACGTCAAGCACGCCGACATCCACAGAGGGGGTCAATGCAGCTATGGCGATATACGGCTCCCGATCGGTGTTAAATCCGGCCTGCGCTGAATATATCGTGCTTCTCATCGCACCGACCGTGAGCTCGCCGGCAGATTGTTTGGCACTATAATTCGTCGAGCTCGCATTCAACTCACCGCCCGTGCCGAAAAATGTCTCATTCACTTGATAGTTCGGTGAGGAAGACTGATCTGCGCTCGCGGTAGATGAAAGGCCAATGAAAGCAAGACATAATGTTATCGCCCCTGCTAGCATTACCTGCTTGTGTATGTGTCTCATTATGATCCTCATGCTTATTTTCGCGTATTTCGGCGGCAAAAGCAACCAACCGGCATAGAGAAAAGGCTTCTTTTATGTGCTGCAACATAGTATGATGAACGTAAGCGTAAGTAGTATAAAGTAGCAGGATGGATCAAAATAACTCTCTCGAAACAAATGATGCCGGCGAATCGCCAAGTACTTCTTCGCTGGAGTCGCCTGATACCGCGGCCGTAAACGCCGAAAGTAGTGTTGCGGATACCGGCAAAATCGTTGACAAGGTTCCTGAAAAAAAGAAACTGTCATTTCGGCAGCGGATCACCAAAGGGGTAAATATCTACCTTTTGCTGTTCATATTGCTGCTTATCATCGCCGGAGTAATCGCGACTATCATTTATTTCTCAAGTAAAAAAGCCTCACAGGAGAGTATTGATGCGCAGACCCTTACCAGTGAAACTCTCAAACAGCTCGCAACCAGCGATGTCACGGTAGGCCAGCCGAAACAGACGCTCAACGTGCAGAGTAACGCGGTATTCGCGGGTAAAGTTCTCGTGCGTGACAGCCTGGAGGTAGCCGGGACCATCCAAGTCGGCGGCTCACTCAACGTCCCAGGTATCACCGTGTCGGGCAATAGTATATTCGAGCAAATCCAGATCAATAAAGGACTGAGTGTCGTCGGTGACACGTCCCTACAGGGTCAGCTCACCGTACAAAAAAACCTCACTGTCGCGGGCGGTGCGACATTCGGCGGCGCCGTATCAATGCCGCAGCTCAGCGTCAGTTCCCTGCAGCTCAACGGCAACTTGACGCTCACAAAACACATCGTCATCGGCGGGGCGACCCCGAACCGCAGCAATGGCGATGCGCTTGGCAGCGGCGGGACGACTGCGCTCAGCGGATCGGATATAGCCGGGAGCATCAATATCAACACTGGATCCGGGCCGGGCGCCGGCTGTTTCGCGACCGTCACATTCAGCCAAAAGTATAATGCCGTACCACGCGTCCTGGTCACGCCGATCGGTTCGGCCGCTGGTTCACTGGCATACTATGTTAACCGCAGCTCAACGAACTTCAGCGTCTGCACAGCAAACGCGCCGCCGGGTAACACCAGTTTTGGCTTTGACTATTTTATCGTCGAATAAACACCTCTAGGGCTAGACCGGCTCAAACATCGAGAAAGACGACCACGTCATCTGCTTTGACGTGCATAACGCCGCCGCTGATGCGTACCGTCTGCTCACCTTTGGTCGTGCGCACAACGGTATCACATGGCTCGAGCAGCGTGATAAAGTTGTGGTGCTTTGGCAAGATATCGAATGGACCGGTGGCACTTTCTGCGCTCACGCTCACCGCTTCCCCGTCAAAATACACTTTATAGGGCGAATATATTTTGAGGTGCATTGTGGCGACCTTGTTATCCACCCCTTGATTCGTGTCGAGAGCGTCGTTTTCCGGCAGCGTATACTCGTCACTCATACGATAATCTCTTCGATACTCCTCAGTGTTTCTTCACGGGTGAAGAAATCCCCAGGAATACCGTTGTGCTTTGTCATGACGTTCATGTTCTGGGTGAAGTTCTGGATGAGTTTTTTGGCTTTGGCATAGTCGGCGCGGTCGGCAGGGCTGAGTTCGTTCTCACCGATAATGGCGATAATGCCTTTGAGTGATTCGTATTTCTGCAGCAGCGCCTGGACTTTCACGGTCAGCAGGTAGTGCCGCTCCCCGACGATCTCAGGTGTCAACAGGCTCGATGTCGTGAGGGTAAGGTCGACCGCCGGACGGATACCCTGCTCCGCGACCTTGCGGGACAGTACGATGATGGAATCCATCTCGTGCTGGATAAGCTGCACCGCCGGGTCGGAAATATCATCTGCCGGCACGTAAATGGTCTGCACCGAGGTAATAGAACCGTTTTCATTGGAGCTCAGACGGTCCTGCAAGACTTTGACGTCGGAGAAAATCGTCGGTTCGTAGCCGCCTTCGTTTGGCACTTGGTCGAGGATGGTCGACAGCTCGTTGCGTGCCTGGATGTAACGGAACATATTGTCGGCGAAGAAAAGGATGTCTTTGTGCTGTTCGTCGCGGAAATACTCGGCGGCGGCTGTTGCCGACGTACCGACGAGTGAACGCTGGACCGGGTTCTCATTCATCTGTGCGAAGAACATGACCGTGTTTTTGAGGAGGTCGTTTTCACGGAGCGTATCCCACAGCTCATGGCCCTCACGAATGCGCTCACCGATGCCGGCGAAAAACGACAGGCTGTTGCCGCTTTTGGCGGTGTTGTTGATGAGTTCCATCGTCGTCACCGTTTTGCCCACACCGGCTCCGCCGATGACACCGATCTTGCGCCCTTTCACGAAGGGTGTAAAGAAATCGATTACCTTAATGCCTGTTTCGAGAATCTCGGCTTTTGTAACCTGGAAGTTAGTGCTGCGCGGCGGCAGTTTGAGGATGTCCTTGCGCGGTGCTTCTTCGGCGCTGACGGGTGCCTGGCCGTCGAGAGGATCGCCGAGCGCATTGAGGATACGGCCGATGGTTTTTTCGCCGATAGGGATTTCGATACCCCTGCCGCTACGCTCGACCGAAGTGCCTTTTTTGAGACTGCGGTCGGTACGAACGTTGAGGCAAAAGGCGACACCGCCTGGCTCGAGATGGTCAACGAGCAGTTCTGTCTTCGCTTCATTATCGGCGATGATAAGCTCGTTGATATTCGGCAGATCCTCATCGAATTGGGCGAGGACGACAAGATCTTTGATGGATACGACGACACCCGCCATTATGCTTTACCCCTCGTTACATTACCGAGAACGAACAATCTGCGGACCGGTGCGCTGCTCTGTATGCTGCATTGAATGGTACGTGCTGTGTTTCTCATACGACTGCCCTCTCTTTGGCACTTTTGCTCTTTTTGATGCCATTGATAATTTCCTTGAGACGTTCGTCTTTTACGCCGCGACGGGCACGGTTGTAGGCAAGGTGGAGATCGGTTTTAGTTTCGTCCGCCCGTTCATGCGACGCGCTCATGGCCCGGAAACGCGATGCATACTGGGCAAGCTTTGACTGCAATATGAGCTGCGAAAGGGCGATTTTGAGCATCGAACGTTCAAGGTGAGCGGCAACAGCATAGCTCGAGGGCTCAAAGATGTACGTCTCCTCGGTGATGAGCTCATCGACATTTTCATTGCGCGCTCCGGCGATCTGTATCGCCGACGAAAGCTCGATCCGTTTCACTTCCTGGGACATGAGTGAAATGTACTCCTGGTAGAAAACGCTGGTTTTGCGGTATTGCTGGACTTCACGGATGATGGGCGACACGTTGATATTGCGGTCTTTTTCCGGCAATTTGTAGTACTTCCTAAAGGTTATGCTGCGCTGTGAAAGCTGCATAGCACCGTGGTGACCGATGACGATGATGTGGTTTTTCTCCGGATCGTAGGCCTCCAGCATAAATTCGACGAGTTTTTGGTCGATGTCACCGCTAAACCCGCCCTCTGCCGTAATAATGATGAAGAGCTCTTTTTCGATAACGTCCATGTTTTGCTCACGGCCCAACCCGAAGAGAGCGTCGACACGCAACTGCAGATAAATCTGCCAAAGGCGATCAAAGAACGTCGTCGATTCAAGCACTTGGTTTTTCGTCTGGGCGATCTTCATGCTCGCGATACCCTCGAACACGCTCGTTAGCTCGACCAATGTCGCCATGGCTGCTTCCTCGCGGGCGATTTCATTGGGATGTTTCATGCGTGCGCACCTCCGTCATCCTGGTTAGGGACAGGTTCTTGCGTGGCAGCGTCGGCAGGAGGCGTGGGTAGAGTCGAGGTGGTGGTATCGGCCTGCGGAGATGGAGGGACTGCCGTGCCGGGAGTAGGCCCTTCGGGTGTTTCTATCGGCTCCGCATCCTCGGGCTTCGGTGTATTACGATGACCAAGGAGTTGCAAATGCGGTTTTTTGGGCTTGTCACCGGCCGGCTTTTTGCTGTCATCTGCAGCTTTCTTATCACCATCCTTCGGCTTGTCACCCTCTTCGGACTTTTTGGCTGGTTGTTTTATTTTTGCCGGATTTGGTTTGGTGCACTCTTTGAGCAACATATCACGGACGCCATCAAACTCTTCATCCTTGGTGATTTTCGACCCGAAGTCATTGGAGTTCAGTTTGAGCAGATTGGTATCGAGAATAACATCATCAGTGACACCAAGAACGATATCGAGCATCAGTTGTTGGGCATACAGTGAATAGGTCTCGGAGGGGCTCTGTGTCAGTATCTCAAAGATGTTTTTGCCCGTTGCAAGTGCTCGTTTCGCTTCGGGGCCAAGCTCGGAGCCGAAGTGCGAGAATTCTTCTGCCTGACGATAGTCAGCGAGAATTTTAAGCGTCTTGGCCGCGAGATCCTTCTGGCGCTTCGTGTGCCCGACGCCACCGGCGCGAGTCACGCTCAGCCCCATACTGATAGCCGGCCGGATACCATTGCGGAATATGTCCATGTCAAGAATCCACTGCCCGTCTGTAATAGACATGATGTTCGTCGGAAGGTATGCAGTGATGTCGCCGTTGGCGGCATGGACGACCGGAATAGATGTGAGACATTTGCCACTGCGGTCAAGCCGTCCGGCACGTTCAAGCAGGCTTGAGTGGGCATAGAACATATCACCCGGGTAGCTATCCCGTCCCGGGCTCACGCCGGAGAGCAAAGCGACTTCCCGGTACGCATGGGCGTGGCTAGTAAGGTCATCGTAAACGATGATGGTATCCTGGTCGCACTGCTGCCAGAGGTATTCCGCCATCGAACAGGCGACATATGGCGCCAAATAGCTCATGATGAGCGATTCGAACATCGTGCTCACGACGACGATAGCAGATTCCATACCGCCGTTTTCTTCCAGACGGCTAAGGAGCATGTCGACATCACTGCGACGTTTGGCGATGAGGCAATACACAAGTATCTGGTCGGTATGTTTTTGGTTGATGGCGAGCTGCGTGACAACCGTGCTTTTGCCTGATTTACTGTCACCGAGCAGCGCCATGCGCTGGCCGCGTACCATCGGGAAAAGCGCGTCGATCGCCATGACGCCGCTTTCCACCTGGTCTTCGACGAGACGACGTTCGTAGATAGACGGCGCCACATTGAACACCGGCCACACGTTCGATGCTTCGATGGGCCCCTTGCCGTCAAGCGGGTCCCCCGTCACTGATACCACACGCCCGACGAAACCCTTTCCGACCTTGCAAACGAGTTCCTGGTGCTGGACGACAGCGACCATGCCGGCGCGAACCGGTTCGCTGCCCAAATGTAGAATGAGCACATGGTCGGGCTGAATCTGGTGAATAAAACCCTTACTGCCATCTTCGAACATCACGAGCGCGTGGATCGCGCATGGCTGCAGCCCGGTCGCCTGAATCAGGAATTTATCGACGGCCGTCACCTCTCCTACAGGGTTGCCGGCGTTGACGAGAGCATCGAAATGCTGATTGCCGCTTCTCATGCTCCAGTCTCCCCAAGCAATTGCTTCATGAGCAAAGGCTGCTGCGCTTCGAGATGTTTGATAAGCGAGAAATCAAACACCTTGTTCGTCGTTCTGACCACGCAGCCGGCCGCGATATTCGGCTCAAGACCGATCTCGACCAGCATATCAGGATGAAAATTCGCCCGCAGCCAGAGCACGAATTCAGTCGTAAACTTGCGGCTTGCCTCGGTCGCGAAACTAACTCTCATCACCGGGGCATGTTTGAGGACGCTATCCATGAACTCTGTCGCACGCCGACGGTCGTCCGGAAGCAAAAAATTCAGCCGGTTCGTGCTGGCATATTCCTCAAGGGCACGGCTCAACCGCGGCATCTTCGCAACCGGCGAGTTCGTACGCAGACGGATTGCCTGGAGCAGGTCTTCCATAGCGGCAAGTTCGCGGCGCAGACGCCGGGCATCACCCATGCTCACCACCCCAGTCGGGAGGTGGATATCTTGCGGCTCAGAACTTGGCTGTACCGGAGCGGGAACGGTCGTAGCATTAGGATCCATGCCTTATGTCCTCGAGAATCGCCTCTTTGTTCATTTCCAGATCATTCAGGATATATTCAAGCTGGTCGGTCAGGTCGATCTGATCGCCGATAGCGGTGACGATGTAGTGGTTGATCGTCGCGCCCATGTTCTTCTGGAACTGAGCAATAAGCCGCTCTTTTTCTTTTTGTACCTCATCGTCAAGCTGCTCCGACAGGTGGGCACGCTGTTCATCGATAACGTCATTGGTCTTCTGCAGGGCGTCAATCGCAAGCTGCCGGGCATCGGTGATGGACTGTTCGTATTTTTGGAATTCCTCTTGGAGGGTGCGCGTAATCTCACCCTTCATGTATTCGTTCAGCTGGCTCGTCGTAAGGCGAAGGTCCTGCTGCAGGAACATCGCGTTTTCAGAGATGATTTTTTCGAAATGCAGTCGCCCGCGATTACGCAGCTCCTCGCGGAAGGTGTCGTTGAAAATATGTTCGACGTCGTCCTCAGCGGCTTTGATGATGTCCGCCTCATCCTTCGCGCCTTTTTTCGACCCCCGGACGTTTCCGATGCGCACTGCCAACCACATAAACGCGATGGTCGCCGCGAGCAGGCTCCCCATCACCAGTACGAGTGCTCCGATTGTCATGACGTTTTTGCCACCCCCATTTGTCTCACGATGCTTACGCTTATAGTTTCAGTATTAACGATATGCTAA
>DAIPYY010000006.1:0-20395 GCA_036782475.1 Candidatus Saccharimonadota bacterium | reverse complement strand
CTTTGGTACCGGAAACCAACGCTCTATCCAGCTGAGCTACGGGCGCGCATGTCCGATTATATCACTATAAACAGAGGTGTGATAGAGTAGATGGCATGAAGTTGCAGACAATGCAGGATGTAGACCGAGCGCTTGCGTCGTACTATGAGGTTGCCAAGCAGACGACGGGTAAGGATATCACGGTCGAGCGCATCGAGCGGCTACTCAAGCATATCGGGAATCCGGAGCAGGGACTCAGGGTCGTGCATATCGCCGGTACGAGCGGCAAAACATCGACGACGTACTATGTTGCGGCACTCCTCAAGGCTGCGGGACAAAAAGTAGGACATACCGTATCGCCGCACATCGATTCGCTGACGGAGCGTGTGCAGATCGATGGAAAGCCGCTTGAAGAAAAACGATTCTGCGAACTGATGGGTGAATTCTTGGATATTGCGGCAAACACGCCGGAGACACCGTCATGGTTTGAGGTCATGATAGCCTTCGCTTTGTGGGTGTTTGCAAAAGAGCGGGTCGACTACGCTGTACTGGAAACCGGCATGGGCGGTCTGCACGATGCGACAAATGCATGTAACCTACCCGATAAAGTCTGCATCATCACCGACATAGGGCTTGACCATACGCAGTGGCTTGGCAATACGATTGCGCAGATCGCCGGCCAAAAAGCGGGCATCATCCATCCCGGCAATGCAGTGTTTATGTATGAGCAATCGCCCGAAATCATGCAGGTCGTACGATTCAAAGTAACGCAAAGTCCGGACGCGGAGCTATACCAGCAGAATCAGGAGATGCTCGCCCGTATCTATCGAGACACTTTCCAGGACGATATGCCACTCTACCAGCGACGGAACTGGCTGCTCGCTTATGCGGCTTACCGGTATCTCGTGAATCGCGATGGGCTGCCGCTCGTCGGCGCAGCTGAGCTTTTGGCGAGTCAGCAGGAACTCGTGCCGGCGCGCATGGAAGTGCTAAAACGAAACGGTATCTCAATCGTCATGGACGGTGCGCATAACGAAGCAAAAATGAAAGCCTTCACAGAAAGTTTTGCCGCGCGCTATAGGGGACACCGTGTGCCGGTGCTGTTGGCGGTGAAATCGGACAAGCAACGTGATGATATCGTCCCATACCTCAAGGACATCGCAGGCAAGGTAATCGTCACCGGTTTTACTACTTCTCAGGACTGGCCGATCGAGTCAGTCGATCCAAAAGTACTGGCCCGTGTTTTGAAGAAAGCAGGTATAACAGATGTCGTCGTCGAGCCGGATGCGGCAGCGGCCTTCCGCCGGCTCATTGCCGAAGCGGATGATCTGGCGGTCGTCACAGGATCATTCTATTTGATCAGCCAGCTGCGCACGACAGGAGTGCTGCGATGAGCGATAACCATCCCGGCAAGATCCGGCTTATTGCGGCCATCGGTCCGCATAACGAAATCGCTTATGTGGGCGACCCGTCGCGACCCACCGGCATGCTGTGGGACGTACCGACGGACGGCGCGTATTTCCACGAGCAGACCAAGCGGTTCGGCGGTGACGTGCTGATGGCGTCGGGAACATTTGCCGCGATTGACAGACCGCTGTCGGGACGGCAGACATATGTACTGTCGAGCACGCTGCCGCTTGATGCGCCGGGTGTTACCGTACTGCGTTCACTTGAGCCATTCCTGTCGGAGCAGTGTCAAGGTGGCCACGATACCTGGATCGCAGGTGGGCAAAGCTTATACGAGCAGACCATTGCCAGCGCGGATGAACTATGGCTCACTCGCATTAGTGGTCCGCTGCTGCGTGAAGCAAACCGGTGGTTTCCCGATTTTTCCCGGGAGATATTCCGACTCGTGTACCAAAGTGACGTGCGACACGAAAACGGCTACACGTACCAATTCGAGCGGTGGAATAGAAAATAACGGAGCTCAGGGAAGCTCCGTTATTTCTCGTTCAAGCCGTATAACTATTTTACGTAGTGCCTGCGGACCTGGAACAGCAAAAACATGCCGATAGCGGTCCCGATAAGCGAGCCGACAAAGCTGAAAAAGCCGTATCCGGAGGTAAACAAATAGGCAACGGCAAGCACCACACTGACGAGCGAACTATAAAACAGCAGGTTCCAGCCGGTTTTCTTTTGTTCTTTGAGGCCGCCGAATGCTGCCAGCATCAACAGCGACTGTATTACCATGGCTACAAGCGAAACATACCACATGACTCCGAGGTGATTACTGACTGCTTCGCCGCCCAGCGCAGTCGAAAATTGATTTGCCCAGTCCACGAGCTGATTGACTGCATGACCGCTCCGCCAGAAACCCCAGCTGGCCGCCAAGCCGATAACACCGCCGGCCAAAGCAAGCCAAGGCGCGATTTTGACGAGCAAATCACGCACATCTTTCGGCAGCTGCAAGGGAGACTTCTTGCCGAAGATACCATCAAGCCATTTCTCGACCCCGTTTAGCTTTTCTTGAGCGTTCTCGCTCACTTTTTCGATTGTTTCGTCCGCCATACTGCCTCCTGGTTAGGTTATACCAGCATGGTACTCTCGTTTTCTGAGCGGGAGTGTAAGAATTCTTACAGAAACGAAGCTATTGCATAAGCGCTTATAGGATCTGCGACACGGTTCCTACAACGAAGAGCGCCGCACGGGAACCGTTTTGTCTTTTTTCCGTTCGCCAATTGGAATTCCCTTAGTCACAAGCACCATTCCTAACCCGCAACCCGCAATAAATCCAGCGACTCCTGCTACGGCCGTCGGTGTTGTTGCTGCATCGCGATCTGCTTCGAGGGAAGTATTAGCGGCCGCAATATCTTCTTGCGCCTGCAGCATTTTGTCGTGGTACTGGTAGGTTACCGTAGTGATCTCGTTCATGTTGCCTTGACAGACGCCTGATTGATTTGCCGCGGTAATGATGTCCAGGGGGCTGTCGAGACTGCCGTTCATAGCATCTCTGATAACGAGCTTACAGGCTTTCGGGAGAGAAGACATGGCGCTGTCGTACTGGCCTAATACCGCATCGGCTGCGTTTTCTGCCTTTTGCAGTTGAGCGACATGATCAGCGGGTAGATTGTATACCCTATTGTAGGTGGCAAAGCCGGCCGCAGCCGCAGCCCCCGCCCCAAGCGCTACCGAAACAATACTACCGGCAAGTGCAGATTCAATACGGAACACCCCTTGCCCATCGCGTTGCTCTATCATCTTAAAATGATAACACAAGATATCTTAAATGTCAATAATATAATAAAAAATAGATAAATTCAAATTCGTGGTACGCCCGGCAGGACTCGAACCTGCGACCACTTGGTTCGAAGCCAAGTACTCTAATCCACTGAGCTACGGGCGCTTACCAGATGAGTATAGCACGAAACCGGCAGCATTCACTCCGGGAAAAGCAGAGTTCTCCTACCGGCAAGAATAGTTCTTGTCGATGCCGTCCTGGACGTATTGAGTAAATGTAACCGTGCCGCCTTGTGTGAGAGGGCTGGCGGAACAGTTGATAACCGCGTTGACGAGCGTGCTGCCGCTCGGGCGCCAGTTTGGTAGTCCCTGCAGTGCAGTACTGTTGGTATTGCCGGTGATCTCTCCCCATTGTACCGCTGTCGAATACAGCCCCACGGCGGCCTCCAGGGATCGAAGATAAGCGGCAGCGCCCTCCAGACTTGCTGTATTACGGGCAAGTGCCCCCGGTGAGCCGGCCTGCCAAGTATTTACCGTTTCGACGTCAAGCCACCATGTATACTCTTTCGCGGTCTTGCTCGTATCCGCTTTCTGCGCCGCAGGCATAAATCGGTCGAGGACTGCTTCGACCGCACGGTTCCAGCCATACTGCCACGAGCATGCCATGTCGTTGGCTCCACGGCACTGTCCATATGGGTTATGCGTGCTTGTGTCAAAACCCATTTCGTCGGTGTTATTAGTCGGCCAGGTCGCGATCTCCCTTGCTTTCTCACCGGGATTGGCAGTGTTGATGTATAGCTGTATTTTCGGCTCGTTCGTTTTTGAGCGCTTCGTCGCTTTTTTCGCCCACGCCAGCTGTTCAGCGAGGCAGGGGTTTGTATTGGCCGCGGTGCCGCCATTGACGCCGATAACGACGAAAGCGGCGCTGCCCGGCAATTTTTTGCCGCACTGAGGGTAGGAGATATCATAGCCGACAGGCTTGCTCGCAGTATTGGGTTTCACGGCCGCATCAGCAAAACCCGGCGCCATGAGAATGCCCAGGGCGATAAAAAAAGTAAATGACGAAACGAGCCGTTTCATACTGTCAATTTTACCACGGAGAAAAGCCTTATGGTTGGTATACCTCTAGTAACGTACCGTTGACATGTCAAGACCTAACCTAGAAGAGTGCCCGGATATCCCATGTATAATCTTCGGTCTCGGACTTTCCCGTCCACTGCATCAGGATCGAGAGTAGGACGCTGCTCCTCTTCTGCCGCTTCGGCTACCAGCACGAACCCGACTTTGAGGTACATACCGGCGGCATGGTTGCTTTTCCAGGTTTCCAGACCGATACCTTCACCGGGGGCATACAGGGCATTCGTGCCGG
Organism: Candidatus Saccharimonadota bacterium; assembly: GCA_036782475.1. Taxonomy (GTDB): domain Bacteria; phylum Patescibacteriota; class Saccharimonadia; order Saccharimonadales; family UBA4665; genus JAGXIT01. The sequence goes on along the minus strand of DAIPYY010000006.1, from coordinate 15,870 downwards.
ATACGACGACTTGTATGAAATCTTTGCCGTAGCCCTTTCCTTGAGCGCGTTCCCCGATCCGGTAGGCTGAGGTAATCGGATGATCGGGTAGTGCATCACATGGCTCAACTCCCGTCCAGCCGTACCCTTCCAGTTGTGCATTTCTGCCTTCATCGTGCAGGAGCAAAAACATACCCCGGCCGCCGCCTTTTTGCAGCCATCTCTCCGTTGATTCCAGCGAACCAAAGCGTGCCTCGGTGGCATCTTTCGGGCAATATTCGCGAATACTCTGTTGGTAGCCCATTATACCGACGGCTCCGGCAAAATATTCCGTCAGACCGGCAGCGACCTTCAGGCCTTTTTCGTGCAGGCGTGCCAGTGCGGCATCACCGCGCTGCCCGATGCCGGGCTCAAGAATCTCAACTCGTTCTACAAAACTGTTTGGGAATGTGGCCATTACGATACATCCTATGTTACGTACAGAGTATCATAAATATTTTAGCAAGAGATTGTCAATACTGGGAGTCAGAAGGGACTTGGCTCACCTTCGGCGGATCCCTCACAACATCTTCGTAGACATGGTTCGCTTCTTTGTGACAAACCACTGGCTTGTCTCACCACTACATTCTGCAAAGCAAACTGTCTCAAGTTCGAAGTATCCTTGAATACTGAAAAGTAAAAGACCTAGATCATATGACCTAGGTCTTTTACTTTGGAGGGCCAGGAGGGACTTGAACCCTCGACATTCTGCTTAAGAGGCAGACGCTCTAACCAGCTGAGCTACTGGCCCGTCTCTTGCGGGACTAACGGGGTTGATTGTAGCAAACCGTCGCTGTTTTCGCAAGATTGTTATCGCCGAGGAGCCCCAGAAAGTCTTTGCATTAACCGGCAGCGGGCCGGGTCGGGGCCTTGGGAGCATCAGGCATGGGCTTGGCTGGCTGTTGTTTCAACAGGGAAAAGTAGAGCAGGGCATAGGCGGCGCTGTACATAATACTCAGGTAGATGGCCACGGGGATACCGATGATCGTCAGGAAAATGAGCGCGAACACCACCGATGCTCCGAATATACCCCAAACTTTCCCGACATTGCCTCGGGTGGCCTCCCAGCTGGCTTTGAGCGCTTCTATGACATCAAGTTTGCCATCAAGCAGATAGTACTCCGCCAGTGCCAGCCGCGGGATGATGAAAAAGGCCGGTACGACCAGAAGAACAAACGAGACGACGCTGATGAGCCCTTTGAGCAGCGAAAGTGCGAAGTACGAAACAAAAAACGATAAGCCTTGCCTCAGTGATCCGTCAATACTGATCTTTTGCCGCTTAACCCCAGCAATGATGACTAGCGTGATTGCGGCAGACAGGAGTATGCTGAAAAGATTCACCAGTATAGTCACTACCACCCCTTGCAGTGACGTCGCTTGTCCGTCTTTGCCATCGGCGATATTGCCTGCGATGGCAGCGAGGATACTCAGTCCGAGGATGCCGAGGTATGGTTTGATGTTATGGAGAACGGCGGCCGTAGAGTATTTCAGGAGGCCGAATGCTCCTGGCCAGTTCATGGGGACCGGTTCGAGCGGCTGAACGGAGCCTGCGGATGGTTGTGGTGCTGATGATTGCATAGATGGACCTCCATTCTTACGCTGTTCGTAGTATCCGTAGCATAGCAATCTTCTTCCGGCGCTGCAATCGGTATTTACAAGGGATGCGGAGCAAGTTATAGTTGAGCGTATCATTAGCATAAGGGGGATATGTCCAATGCTTTGGAATATCGTAGCTCAAACAACGAGCGATTTATATTACTATACGGATACGACCACGACAGACTCCGTGTCTGCAGGTGCACTTGGGGCGATCATGCTGCTTGTCTGGATTCCGGCGCTGATCATCGGGGTGATTATGATTATCAGCTTATGGAAAATCTTCCAAAAAGCAGGCAAGCCGGGCTGGGCCGCAATCGTCCCTGTCTATAACTCCTGGGTCCTACTCGAGATCGTCGGTTACCCCGGATGGTGGGCCATATTGTCACTCGTGCCGTTCGTGAATCTTTTCCCGGCCGTCATGATGATTATCGCCTACTACAAGCTCGCCAAACTCTTCGGCAAAAGCGACGGGTTCGCGGTGTGCAACATCTTCTTTTCGTACGTGACGATGCCAATCCTCGCGTTCGGCAACAGCCAGTTCGCTGGCACGGTAAGTGCTGCTACGCCGGCTCCTGCGGCACCGTATTCACCCGTTCCTCCAGCGGCCCCAGTCGCTCCGGCTGTTCCTGCTGCTACGCCAGCTCCGGTCGTTCCGACGGCACCAGAGGTTCCAGCGCCAGTATCCCAGCCATCATTTGAGCAGCCGGATACCAACAGCGCTCCCACTGACGACTCCCGGCCGCAAACTCCCCCGCAGCCCCCGCTCGTCCAGTAAACCGTTTGGTTCTACGTAACAGATACACCTCCTATTTACGGAGGTGTATCTGTTACAATGAAAAGCATATGAAACTACTGAATGGCTCGGAACTGGCCGGGTTTATCAAAGAGCGCCAGGCGCATCAGGTACGTGGTCTGCGTCAGGCTCTGGGTGTACATCCGAAGCTTGCTATCGTCGTAACGGTCGAGCACCCGGCTATTGCCACTTATGTGCGTATGAAACAGCGCTACGGCGCCGACATCCTCATCGATGTTGATGTGCATCGTGTCGAGCAAGCCGATGTACGTGGGCTCATCGCGCGGCTCAATACCGACGAAACAGTCCACGGTATCATCGTGCAGCTGCCGCTCGCCGATCCGAGTGAGACTGATGAGATCTGCGATCTCGTTGCTCCTGAAAAGGACGTCGATGCCCTCGGCAAAAACGCTGTGTACGACCCTGCGACCCCGATGGCCATCCTCTGGCTGCTGGCCGGTTACAACATCGAGCTATCAGGAAAACACATCGTGCTCGTTGGCCGCGGCAAGCTCGTTGGCGCACCGCTGGAGCGGATGCTTAGATCGGCCGGCCATGATGTAACGGCGGTCGACCGTGATACACCTGACATAGCTCCGGTGCTGCGAGAAGCCGAGGTGATTATTAGCGCTACCGGCAGCCCCAACCTTATCAGTGCCGAGACCATACCGCGCGGCGCGGTCGTCGTCGACGCCGGGGTGGCGGGCGAGGAGGGCAAAACGGTCGGCGATCTGGCGCCTGACGTGCGTGAGCGCGACGACCTTACTCTCACGCCTGAAAAAGGCGGCGTCGGTCCGCTTACCATATGTGCTCTCTTCGACAATGTCATCCGCGCCGCCCGGGAAGCAGCAAAATAATATGAAAATCGGTGTGTTTGACAGCGGCATTGGGGGCCTAAGCGTCGCTCGTGCCATCAAGCGAGCCTTCCCCGAAACTGAGGTGGTCTATACCAATGATGCCGCCAACGTCCCATATGGAACAAAAACGCCGGAGCATATCTACGAACTTGCCCACCCCAAGATAGCCGAGCTATATGAAAAGGGCTGCGATCCGGTCGTGCTGGCCTGCAACACGCTGACAGCGACAAACAAGCCTCGGCTCGAAGCCGCGTTCCCCGTCCGGTTCATTGGCCTCGATCCCATGGTAAAACCCGCTGCGGCTGCGACCAAAACAAGCAAGATTATCGTCTGCGCGACCCCGGCCACCCTCGCGAGCGAGCACTACACCCGCCTGAAGCACAAATACGCGGCCGATATTACGGTTGTCGAGCCTGATTGTTCCGACTGGGCATCGCTCATCGAGGCGAACGAGATTACCGAAGAAAAGATTAGAAATACCATCACTCCCGGACTTGATGCCGGCGCCGATACCATCGTACTCGCCTGTACCCACTACCACTGGATAGAAAAAACCATCCTTGCTATCGCGGATGGCCGTGCTGCCGTGCTACAGCCTGAACAGGCAGTTGTCCGGCGAATTGCAGCGCTTTATAAACTTCGTACTGCCGCTTTGAATTGATCGCCACGGTCCTTATAGTCTTTGAATAGCCCGAAACTTGCGCAGCCCGTCGAGAGCAGAACTACGTCGCCGGGCTGCGCTGCAGCGCGGGCCAGGGAAACTACCTCGGTCATTGTGGTGCCGCCATCGATAGAATCACGGAATCCTGCATGGTCGAGGGCCTCCCTGATGCGTCCTGCTTGCTCGCTGATGAGAAGGGCCTTTCGGACATTGCCGTTCTGCACGGCCGTAGCCAACTCGTCATATGAGGCACCTTTGTCAGATCCACCGAGGATAATTATTTTCGGTTCCGGGAATGCTTCCAGAGCGACGATGGCCGTTTCCGGTGTAGTGCCGAAACTATCGTCGTAGTAGCGCACGCCGTTGATTTCCCGGACAAACTCAAGCCGGTGCTCCAACCCACTGAAAGAAGTTACCGCCGAGCGTATCGCTTCGACGTCTCGCACGCCTGACTGCCAGACTGCTGTCACGGCCGCGCAGACATTCTGCTGGTTGTGTTTGCCGAGGAGTCGTATCGCATCGGTTGCACAGATGGCCCGCCCATCGATAGTGAGCATATTGCCGTTGATCCACGCTCCCGGCTCAGCGCCGTAGGGGATTTTTCTCCCAGCGCCGTGTGAAGCAATAGCCCGGGAAGTATCATTATCAGCATAATACATCGCAGTGTCGTCACTTGATTGCTTCATAAAAAGGCGCGCTTTTGCCCCGACGTACTCCGCCATGTCTGCGTGCCAGTTCAGGTGCTCCGGTACGACCATCAGGCAGACCGCACTATGAGGTGAGTGTTCAATATCAATGAGCTGGAAGCTGCTCAGTTCCAAGACGACCCAGTCATCCGGCTGGATCTCATCGATGAATTCCAGTGGCGAGCGCCCGATGTTGCCACCCAGCCACACCTTGCGCCCGGCCGCCTCCAACATCTTTGCCGTCAGGGTGCTCGTCGTGCCTTTGCCTTTTGTCCCGGTGATGCCGATGGTGTTTTTGGTGGGGCAGTGGGCGAGAAATTCATTCACCGCCGTCGTGATTTTCGACGCTACGTCCGGGTTCTCCTCGAGGATGACCCGCGGCGGTATGCCGGCCGAGCGTACGATGACGTCAAAACGGTCGAGCTCCTCCAGATACCGTTCGCCGAGCTGTCGTTCATATGCTTCCGGAATTGCCAGTTCCGCGTTTTGGTCACACACCGTCACGCTATGCCCGCGCCGCGCAAAATACACCGCGCTGACTTGCCCTTCGGTCGCAAATCCGATAATCGCAATATTCATACTTCCATCATACCCTAAGTAGGGAACTATTTACGCCGCGAGTTTGGCCTTGACGAGCTCCGCAACTTGACGGGGAGTCATTTCGGCCTTGACGATATACGCTTCGACGCCCAGTTGTTTGATCTCCGGTGGCGCAGCTTCTTCGCCTGAGTTCGTCAGGATGATGACTTTGATGTTCTTGCCCCAGCTGGTGGCCCGCAGCTTCGCGAGCATCTCGTCGCCAGTCATCTCGGGCATCATCAGGTCGAGCAGGATTATATCTGGTTTCATCTCTTCGGCCAGTGCCAGTCCCAGCTTGCCGTTCGCTGCTGTCTCGACGGTATAACCCTCAGCCTCGAATTTCATGCGATACATCATCGCAATCGCTTGGTCATCTTCAACAATCGCAATCTTTTGTGTACTCATACGAACACACTATACAGTAAAAAAAAAGGCTCCGCTATAGCTTCAGCTACCGGCTTAGGCCCAATATTTCACGGACGATGGCGACGACTTGGGCGGGTGTATGATTGGCCTTCACGATATACCGCTCCACCCCGAGGAAGCGCAAGCTGGCCGGCGCTTCGGTCCGGCTGAGATTAGTCAGTATAGCGACGTGCACATCCGCTCCCCAGTCGGCCGCCCGCAGTTTCGCGAGCATCTCATCGCCGCTCATGTGCGGCATGCGGAGGTCGAGCAGCACCAGGTCCGGCTTAGTTTCCTTGATCAGCCGCAGCCCCTCTCGGCCGTCACGTGCCGTATGCACTTCGAACCCCTCCAGCTCAAACTTCAGCTGGTATAGTTGTAGAATCTGCAACTCATCCTCGATGATAATGAGCCGTTTAAGGGAGGTCACGCTTGCATTATTACACAATAATTATCTCATAGCTAGTATAAAGCGAGGCAAAACGATATACTATGTACTGAATTAATAAAAAGAAAACTACCTTTATACGTTATCCATTTAAAGTCTTATGTAATGAATACTCAACAATCTTCGATTATTCGTAAGTTGGCCGGACTGGCCGCCATAATATACAGCTCATGGTTGGTGGGTTATTTCTTTAACATGCAGGTTGCTATGCATGGGACGGCGAGCGAATTAGCGGTCAAAGGACAGCCGCTTAACTGGCTATTTAGGGGAGGTGACTTTATCGCGGGATTTTTGGTAGTCCTTGTGGCGATACTATTATTTCGTAAAAAAAAGAGCAAACAGGGTTTAGCTATAGGCATGTATCTTTTATTTGGTGTTTTTACTCTGCTCGCAACAAAATTTTCCCTTGTCTGTAGTCCTATTATTCAACAGTGTAGCGAACAGTTAGCAGTCTCAAGGGCATTTTTACATACCACCTTCGGCTTATTAGCGGGTATATCCTTGTTTACATCCGTTATATTAGTAGCCCAAAATAGAGGCAAAAGTGGCCTCCTGATTACCTATATGAGCATCGCTTGGGTTTTTCTGGGGCTTCTATCAGTGTTGCTTGGCTCCCTGGTAGACATTTCGACGCTTCAGGCTACTTTGCAGAGGTTTTACTTGATTGGAACGAGCCTATTTATGTATTTGTTGCCTCGTCTTGTTACAAAAACACCTGAAAAGTCTTGATTTTTTTGCCAAACAGATGTACGATACGGCTCAAGGACACTTGGCAACAGCTGCCCTTGTGCATATCAAGATTAATTAACTGGTCGTTCGCAACTTTAGTTTTGCGTGTGGCCAGTTTTTATTTATAGCATACTATTATTGACAAATAATAACTAGTATGCTAATATATAAGTATGCTTCACGAACTTCCTGAAAGCACAAATATGACAAGTAATAGCATCAGCGTAAGCCAGCGCGAAAGCATAACCGAACAAGGTTACTTGCAAGCTCCCACCTGGGGCGAAGTTGCTCATCTTCCCTTAATAGATGAGGATACCTTCGCGCGCCAGCCTCGTGCGGCTTACGAAGTGGCATTACTTGCCGTGGGTGAAAGTGTCTATCGGCCCGAGGCGTTTTTGGCGGCTCGCCAGCTTCGCTATGCAAAATACACTGAGCTGGGATGGCTTTCGAAAGATGTTCGTGACACTGACGGGGGTGAACATGATGAATACGATGCCTATGCTGCCCAATTTGGCGTAATGAAAAACACGCCGTATGGTTCACGCATGATTGCCACGTCGCGCCTGATCGTTAGAAATGGTACGCTCTTACCAGTCGAAAAAGATTATCCGGAAGTATATGGGACAAATCCGGTTCAGCCCGGTGAGACGGAAGCATCTCGTCTTATTTCTGACAGTAAGAACAAAAAAGAACGTGCTTTAGCTACTTTTGCGCTCGAAAGAGCTATGGTCGGCTGGGGCATCAGGAACGATCATACTGTTGCTCACGCAATGGTGGAAGATTATCTCCTGCGAAGATTTGATGAAACTCGGTTGCCTTATACAAAAATGTCCTCTGACTTTAAGGAGATAGAGGAGTATGCAAATACTAAGAATATGGCAATCAGGGTTGATGCATTTGAGGTAGTAAAGAAGGTTCGGATTACTCAGGTAGGTATTCCCCTTGCCACATCACTGTTTTTCTGTGGAATACAGAAAACCCAAGGACTTGGGTTTTATGGCAAAAGTTTAATTCGACGATTTCCTGACGAAAGGGCCTAGGATGAAAGTAACAGAACAGTTTTCAGTTTCAGGGATGGATGAAGTGTATACTGGCAGCCCCGATCTGCGCGGTGTGCCTATGAGCGATCCGTTCGCGATTGAGTATGACCGAGAGTACGCTTATCAAACCACGGGCTTGCGGCGTTATCAGCTGGCTACTCGTGTCTGTGTTGCGGGACTTGGAGGCGGCGGTGGCCTGCTCGCAGAGGCACTAACTCGAGATGGTTACGAGGTCCGTGGAGCAGATCCTGACAACATGGAACGATCAAATAGCCGCCTTCTGAATGCTGCTGGAGAAAATATTGGCAGAAACAAAGCCCAGGTTACGGCACTGTATGCTAACGCTATCCAGCCCGCTCACGAAATGCAGGTGTGGGAGGAGGGCGTTACCGAAGATAACGTAGAAGACTTCTTACTCTCTGGTAGTAAAAAAAGCCAACAGATTATTGCGGTGGATGAGATTGACATTAACCGTCCCGACATTGCTTGGATGTTTAATAAGGTGGCCCGCAAACACGATATTCCGGTGATAACCGGTGTTGATATTGGCCGGGGAGGGTTTGTGACTGTGTATGACCCAAGATCCAAGCATACATTCGAACGGATAAACAAAATCCCAAAGCATATCGAAACTCCGCAACAGTTGGTTGATGAAAATGTAAAGCTTCCGCTAGTGCTCCCATACGTGCCAAAAAATGGTTCCATAGATACTCTTCTGAGCGTTAAAGAAGGAGCGCCGACTCCATCGACACTGGATGCAGTATTGGTAACGACGGCCCTTTGTCGTGATGAGGTACGCCGGCTTGTTGCTGAAAGAAATGGGGTGCGGGGCTATCAGAGACCTACATATGCCCCGCGATTTAGATGGCAAGATCCGGAGAACGGTGTGAGTGGATCAACAAGATTTCCTGCTTTTTCGTTCTATAAGCATCTCGGACACGCTTATATCAGGGACAAAGTACTGCATGGTAATCCTGAAGCGAGCTACACCCTGGCAGAGATAGAACAACGACGTGAATACCGGATCGTTCAAGGCGAAACAGAGTAGTCCTAACATTAGAGTGATATTATAAAGCTAATGCTTTATACTCTATTTCATGGGTGAGACAATCTATTTATTGGCCATGTCGGCGGTATGTTTGCTGTTATTTTCGATAGGTCTTACCGTATTTCTGAAGAATACAAAACTTCGTCTCAATAGAATTTTCTTTATATTCACTCTGGTGGCTGTAGCGTGGATTATTACGAACTATCTCAGCAATAGTATTACGTTGAACTACACCGTTGTCTTGGTTAATAACCACTTAGTATTCTTTTTTGCATTTATTGCTATAGCACTGCTTTTAAACTTTATAGCCGAACTCACTGGCAAGGCTACAAATACAGCATTGGCCAAGACGGTATATGTGCTAACTGGAATATTGTCTCTGACCGCGCTGACCCCTCTTATAGTCCAAGATATCGAACGACAGGGAAGCGTTTATGCGATAGAATTCGGTCCTCTCATACCCCTATTTGGCGTCTACCTGATCGGGATGGTTGTTTTTATGTTCGTGCTTCTCGTCAGGGCAAGGAAAAAAGCCCCCGAGCGTGAATATAGGCAACTGACAGTTTTGCTTCACTCGCTATCCATCGGTTTGGCACTGCTGCTGTCCTTGAATTTTATAATACCAACGGTTTTTGGATGGTTTCTTCTCACCCAAGTAGGAATTTTTGCGACTCTTATCTTCGAAGGCGCAATGCTCTATGTGATCGCAAAACACAGGCTATTCGACATCAAATTTGTTGTTGTGCGAGCGCTGGGGTATTTGTTGGCGGTTGCTACGCTTGTCGGTTTATATAGTGTAGTTATTATTGCCATCCTAAGATACGCGCTTAATCTAAAAATGGAAATATGGCAAGAGGCCGTTTTGTTGATAGGCGTTGCTCTCGCTGGTGTGCTCTTCCAGCCTCTAAGAGCTTTCTTTAATAAGTTGACGGCTAAGATATTTTTCAGGGATGCGTATGATCCCCAGGCTTTATATGATAGATTAAATAGACTGCTCGTTTCCAGCTTGGACATCGAGTATCTATTGAGACATAGTGCGGAAATAATAACCGACACATTGAGACCGGAGTACTGCAACGTCTTGTTGGACGATGCGAATGGAGGCCGCCTCTTTGGGTCGAAACATGAAAAGTTTGAGAGTTTTGACATAGAGAAAGCCAAAAGAAACACTGCAAGAGTGCGTCAAAAAGTTATAGTTACTGATTACCTTGATAAATCCTCGGAGCAAGAATTAAAAAACGAACTGATTAACAATAACATTGCGGTTTTAGTTAAATTATCACAAAAAGCTCACGAGGCTGCCGATCTAAAGGGATACATACTACTCGGAGCTAAAAAGACAGGAACACCGTACAACCAAGATGACGAGAGGACGCTTGAAGCCGTTTCGAACGAGCTAGTGCTCGCAATTCAGAATGCACTCCATTTTGAGGAAATCCAACAGTTTAATATTACCCTGCAGCAGCGTGTGGAGGAGGCGACAAGGAAGCTCAAGGTGACGAACGAAAAACTGAAGAGAATGGACGAGACGAAGGACGAGTTCATCTCTATGGCGTCGCACCAGCTGCGCACGCCGCTCACCAGCGTGAAGGGGTATGTCAGTATGGTGCTCGACGGCGATGTGGGGCCCATCAACGAGCAGCAGCGGGAGCTGCTCAACCAGTCGTTCAGTAGTTCACAGCGCATGGCGAATCTCATTTCCGACCTGCTTAATCTCTCGCGCATCAATACTGGGAAATTCGTCATTGAGGAAGCGCCGGTATACCTGCCGAAAGTCATCGAGACGGAGCTGGGGCAGCTACGGGAAATGGCGCAGGCGAAGAACGTGGAACTCGTGCTCGATATGCCGCCGACGTTCCCGACCCTCATGCTCGACGAGAACAAGATGCACCAGGTGGTGATGAACCTCATTGATAACGCCATTTATTACACACCGTCAGGGGGTAAGGTAACCGTGCAGCTGACCGAGACACCGACGGCAGTGGAATTCCGTGTCATCGATACCGGTATCGGTGTACCGAAAGAAGCTCAGCACCATCTCTTCGGCAAGATGTTCCGGGCCGAAAATGCCCAGCGTGCCCGTCCGGACGGTACCGGCCTGGGGCTGTTCTTGGTCAAGAAAGTCATCGTGTCACAGAACGGCGCTGTCATCTTCGACAGCGTGGAGGGGAAGGGCAGCACCTTCGGCTTCCATTTCAACAAAAAAGACCACGAAGTCGACGCTCCTACGGCCGAGCAGCCGGATACGGGCTCCTCGGCTATAGCCTAATTCTCAAAAGACGATCCAGTTTTGCGTGCGCTTCCAGGCTTATTTCGAATATACCCTCTCAATGTCGCCTGCCTGCCGATAGAGCTAAGTATCGAACGGCCAGTATATGCTTGGCTGAGTATCGTGCTAAGATGCCGTCAGTCGTTGTATGTTATCTAAAGCTATTTGGGACTCATTCCCGCCGATAATCTCTGCTAGATACCGCCGTGTGCGACGAACTATTTCTTGGTCACAAGCTGCCCTTATAGCCTCAGCATCCACGATACCAGACTCGATGACGTTTACACCCATGTCTGTCGGCCTTCCAAAAGAACGCATAGGTGTTTGTACGTCAGGAAATGCTGCAAGAAGGTTCTGTAATAACGCAAAATTGCCAATGTCTTTGTCGTAGTTTGTTTCTCCATTGTCGAGTTCGACCAGCTCGTTTGCGAGATCAGCTGTAGCAGCGATGAACGCCTTATTAAGGGGATGGGTAGTCGGCAAGTGAAATACAGGAAACGTTTCAAACTTAATGTATTGTGGACTCACGCCTGCCTTTAGCTTGTGGGCGATTTCCGTGACTGCGACACTGAATTTACCACTGCCTCCGCCAGGACTTACCACAAGCTCACTTTGATATGGCTTAGCAATCGCTTCGGCGCTTGTCAGTTCCCCGATAACGTTCTCTGGCGGCAGATAGGGGTATCCTGCTATTTCCGGTAAGATCACAACTTTATCAAACTCTTCACCCAGCTTCTCACTGTATGAACGTATGAAATCATCTCCTGTCTTACTAAGCACCCGGGGTGTTGCGGTAATCGCCACGTTTGCGATGTCAATTCCGAATCGGTTCCTTGCTTCTTCTGCCATGCGAAAGACCTCGACATCATATGTTACTCCATAGTCTCCTCGTATGCGGGCATTGGGGCGCCTGCCGTCTGGATGAGCGAGGAGATCTTTGGCATGTACAGCCATCGTAATGACCGCTCCCCCAAGGGAGCGAGATGATAACTCACTATGGACGCTACGGATAATCCCTGCCTTAACATCTGGGTCGTAGCCAGGTAGTACCCTTGTTGCGTGATAATCCCCAAAAGGTTTTCCGCCAAACTCAATGACCGTCGGTGAATCAAACGGTATCCGCGCAGAGAAGGCGGCGACTTGCTGTTCCCGATACCGCGCCGTATCAAACGCCGTCTCGGCCACGCCGCATCCTCTCGATGATTAACTCGGTTGCTCTTTGGGGAGCTAGGCCCGTCGTATCAAATATTATATTTCGCTGCGAGCATGTATGTATATTGGCGAGCAAATATTCCTGAAAGAAGTACGCTCTTGTACCTGGTACCCGAGGTACCAGATCCTCTGGGGTAGGGGTAGGGCGTTGATGCACTCTTTGCATGCGCTCATTCTCATCACATACTAATACCACTGAAAAATCTGGCTTAAGTAGGTGCGCGAAATGCCTCTCCGGGGACCCGACGAGCGTCCCCTTGAAGGCATGTGAAGCTAGGATGTCAATAACCCAGCGATCTTTTATGACGCCTTTTCCTAGGTCTAGGAACCGAGCCACCGCTTCTCCTTCAAGGACTTTCTTTGCAATACTCGCAGTAAAATCATCACGCCTTGACGGTATCTCTGCTACTCCGGCTTCCTTAGCAAAAGACTGCCAGTCATATACATCAGTTCCACCATCTCTCAAATATTCCGCGAGATGATGAGTGATTGAGGTCTTGCCAACCGCATCAATACCATGAAGTGTGATGAACTCGCCCGCCATATTGTATATTATAGCAGCTTATTTATGATAATACAAATCAGGAAGGGGTAGTTCTTTTGCCGTGCCCTGAAATACGCCGCTAACTACATCTACTACGTCCATACCGCGTATTTGATTCTCCTTGGCAAGTCTTGAAAACGTCGTCTCATCCAACCAATAATATTCCAATTCACCTCTTGTATTCATCTGCACATCGTTCTCTGCCATGAAAATAAACCGGACCACACTATTCTTTTCGTGAGACATTGGTTTGTGAGTTATTGCAATGAGTGGCCCCATGGCGACCTGTAGCCCGGTTTCCTCTAAGCATTCTCTTGCCGCACACTCCATGAGAGTCTCGCCTAGTTCGAGCTTTCCACCCGGCAAGCCATATTTGCCTGCTGCGACACTTTTTATTTCTTTTATGAAAAGAATCTTGCCACCGCTTCTTATTACAACAGAACACGAAACTATAATCATGGAGTTATTATAACGATATCATATTTCTGGCCTAGAGCCTTCAATTTCATTGTCGTGACCTTCATATGTTCCTGCAGGAGGGCAGTCTTTATTTACGAAATTAGGAAGTTTACTCTAGAAAGATATAAACGAAACGGGGCATTTTTGTGATATTTATCACATAAAATGCGATTTCTACAACCGAACTTGAGAATAGGCTGAATAAAGCGCACCATAATAACAGGGGTGAAAACGAAAATAACCGTAAGAATTATTACAGTAAAAAACTATTGACTTGAAAACAAGTTTATGGTAATATGGGGGAGTATAACAATTTACACGGTTGGAGGTGTAAGGAGTACGTTATGAAAGTCAATATTACTAAATGGAGCCGCGCCAAGAAGGCATTTGCCGCTGGTGTTGCCGCTGTGACGATCCTGACAGGTGTCGTGCTCGGTTTCGGCTACCAGACAACCCAGGCGTCAAGCTGTCCGTCGAACGACATTATGCCGTGCGGCGCAAGCAGCCGGACGTCTTTCATAAAAAAACTCAAAGCAAACAAACCGAGTGACATGAACAATATCTATGCCAAGTACGGCCTGCCCAGCAGCCAGTACGACGAATTCGCAAAATATGCGAAAGACGGCAAGATTAACCCGAATAACGGCAACATCACCGTGAATGGTAATGTGGTCGGTCGTGACGGGCTGAGCCTCGGACGCAACCCGAAGAGTGCTTCAAAGAAAGTCGTCATCGACGGCAAAACCTATCATCAGAGTCACATCAAAGACCTGACGAAGTACTATAACGATGCGCTGGTGCTGTTCGACGCAAAGGGCAACATCCAGACTGTCATCATGAATCTTTGTGGCAACCCGATCAAGGTTACCCCCGACAATCCGAACTACAAGTGTGAATCGCTGAAGGCGACGAAAGTTAACAATACTGTCTATAAATTCAGCAGTAAAGTCAGTGCGAGCGACGGCGCAAGCGTGTCGAAGGTCGTCTATGATTTCGGTGATGGCACTACCCACACCGAAAAATCGCCAAGTACAGTCGTGACTCATACCTATGCCAAGCCTGGTACGTATACCGCCAAAGTCACTGCCTATATTAAGGCTACCTTCGGCCGCGGCGAGTTCCCGATTACGGTGACCGCTGACTGTAAGAAGACGATCAAAGTCGAAGAGACTGCCAAGCCTGCTATCGACATCACCAAGACGGTTGACGGCGTCGAGAAAAAAGAAGTCGCCCTCAACACACCGTTTACCTACCAGCTGACGGTCAAGAACACCGGCAACGTCGACCTGACCAATGCCGTCGTCACCGACCCGGCTCCCGCGAACGTCCAATTCATCTCGGCTAACCCGGGTACCATCACGAACAATGTCTTCAGCTACACCATTCCTAGCTTCAAGGTTGGTCAGACGGTGACCATCAATATCACGGCCAAACTGACAGCGTATGTTGCCGGCGACATCGTTAACAAGGCGTGTGTCGACACTCCAACCATTCCTGGTTCTCCTGATGACTGCGATACGGCGATCATCACCACCCCGAAACCGAGCGTCAAGATCGACAAGCTCGTAAACGGCAAGGAGCGTGATGAAGTTGCTGTCGGCGAAGTCTTCACCTACACCGTGAAAGTTACGAACGACGGTGAAATGAACCTCGTCAATGCCGTCGTGACCGACCCGGCTCCTGCTGGCGTCACCATGCTGACGACCGATAAAGGTACGATTACCAATAACGCTCTCAGCTATACGATTCCGAGCCTGAAAGTCGGTGAAAGCACCGTCATCACCATCACCGCTAAGGTGAATGAGTACAAGGCCGGCGACATCGTCAACACCGCCTGCGTCAACGCTGTGGAAGTCAATCCTTCCAAGCCTGATGTCAAGGACGACTGTGATGATGCGACCGTGACCGTCACGAAGCCGAAAGTCCCGGGCGTGAAAATTGACAAGCTCGTGAACGGCAAAGAAAGCGTGCAGGTAAATGTCGGTGAGACCTTCACCTACACCATCAAAGTTACCAATACTGGCGAAGTCGAACTGAAGAACGCCGTCGTCACCGACCCGGCTCCCGCGAACGTCCAGTTCCTGACGACCGACAAGGGCACTATCACGAACAATGTTCTGAGCTACACCATCCCCAGCCTGAAAGTCGGTGAAAGCACCGTCATCACGATGACCGCCAAGGTCACCGCGCAGGTCGAGGGCAACATCAAGAACACCGCGTGTGTCGATGCCGTCGAAGTGCCCGGCGAGAAAGATGACTGTGATGACGCATACGTCAATGTTCCTCCGGTCGTTCCGACCAACCCGAACATCACCATCACCAAAACGGTGAACGGCGTCGAGCAGACACAGGTAGCTGTCGGTGAAATATTCACCTACAAAGTTGTCGTCAAGAACACCGGTGATATCGACCTCACCAATGTGCTTGTCAGCGATACTGCGCCTGAAGGCGTCACCCTGATCGGTGCGCAGGTCGGCAGCATCGTCGGCAACAAGTGGACCTACACCATCCCCAGCCTGAAAGT
>DAIPYY010000005.1:0-21210 GCA_036782475.1 Candidatus Saccharimonadota bacterium | reverse complement strand
GCTCATCCACGACCAGCAAGTCTCGGGTATAAGCATTCGGGAACTCGAACGGGCCGAAGCATCGGGCAAGATCGCCATAGACGAAGTAGATATCCTGGGTACCGTCAACATCCGTAAGGTCAAGCCGGACACGAAGTTTATCTTCATCCTGCCGCCCAGTTTTGAGGAATGGCAACATCGATGGATGGCGCGCGAAGAAATTACTTCACAAGAAGTGAAGAACCGCATGCAGACCGCCGAAAGGGTACTTGAGCAGGCGCTTGACGGTGAGAAATTCTCTTTCGTCATAAACGATGACGTGAGGGCTGCAGCGGATAAACTTGACCAGATCGTCCATGGCGTCGACGCTGTCGAAGACGAAGCGGCGGCCCGACAGCTGGCGGAAGAGCTTCTGCGCAAGGTGAGAAAGTACTTGGCTCGTTAGGAATCTGGCACTCTGGACTTTTGAGTGCCAGTATGCTATACTTATGTCATGACTCCTAGACAAAAGCAAATTCTCCATGCTGTCATCGAACAGTATGCCGAGGTGGCGGTGCCGGTGGGCAGTAGCCTACTCGCGAAAGTGTTCAATGTCTCCAGCGCGACCATTCGTGCTGAGATGGCCGAGCTTGAGCGCCTCGGGTACATTACCCAGCCGCATACCAGCGCTGGCCGTGTTCCGACCGACAAGGGCTACCGCGCCTACGTGAACGAGCTGGCCGAACAGGAGCCGGTGCAGCGTGAGACCCGCGCCGAGCGTGCTCTGACCGCCCGTCTCGAGGACGGCGGCCTGCCGGAACGGGCGATCCGTAACGCCGTCGATACTCTTGTGGAGCTGACGCACAACCTCGGTATCGCGACCATCGGTAACCAGCTCTACATCAGCGGCCTCGGTAATCTCTTCGGCCAGCCCGAATTCGTGAGTTCCCGTGAAGTCCAACAGGTAGCAAACCTGCTCGACAACCTCGAGCCGTGGCTCCGCGAAGCAGCGCCGAACGAACCGCTTAGCGTGTTCATCGGCGCGGAAAATCCCATCGGCCGCAGTGCCAATGTCAGCCTCGTCATCAGCCGGTTCCGCAGCCCGTTCAGTGACCACAGCTACATCGGAACACTCGGCCCGACCCGCCAGAGCTACCGCGATGTCATGAATCTCGTTGCACACGCCGGCAAAACCCTTGAGGAGGTACTCTTATGAGCACCAAGCCAGACCCAAAACAGCATGATGCTGCCAAGAAAGTAAAGGCCGCCGGTAAAGCGGCGCTGACCCATGATCTGCAGCAGCAGATTGGTGAGCTGACCGAAGCATTGCAGCGTGAGCGCGCCGATATCATGAATATCCGCCGGCGTCACGAGGAGCAGGTGGCGAGCCTGCGCACTACCGTGAAAGCGCATGTCGTGAAAGACCTGTTGCCTGTCATCGACAATTTCGAACGGGCACTCAAGCACGTGCCGGCCGAGCTTGCCGACAATGAGTACGTCAAAGGCGTGCAAGGCATCGTCAAGCAGTTCGAGAAAACTCTCGCCGACATGGGTGTCGAGCGCATCGCGACCGTCGGCCAGCCATTCGACCCCAAGTACCACGAAGCGATCAGCATGGAAGAAGGCGACGGCGAACAGGAAACCGTCAGCGAAGAACTCCAGAGCGGCTACAAGATAGGCGACGAGGTGGTCCGCCACGCCATGGTCCGCGTGAAAGGCTAACAGTATGCGCGAAAACCTGTGCCCTACTTGTATACACCGCGAAGGGACCTTCGGTGGTGATGGCGAGACGGCAGTAGAAAGTCTGCGGTTTAAGCTTGATGACCCCATCGACAAGCAACTCATCGATAGTCATCCGGATGCAGATAAAATCATTGTCGCTCTCAATCAGCCCCGTCCGGCACGTTGCCAGCTTCTGGCAGAGATACTTCCGCAGGTTGCTCCTGTCGAAGAAAGGCGTACCTATTCGCTCTGTCCGGAAATAAATCTTAGCAATGTCCTGGTAGATGAAGCGACATTCGCCCAAGGCGGCTACGATACAGACAGGTAGCAGGACGAATCATCACTATTGACAAGTAAATAATAATTGTGCTATAATGAGAAGTTGGGTATGCAAATACCAACACTAGTTTAAGAAGGAAATGATAGTTTTTCATGGGATATGTACCTTTTAGTAGATCTTTAGAAATGGGAGAAAGCCCAAGACTAGAGGCAGTTCGATTGCAGCAGACAAGGCTTGAAGACGCTCTTAACCAAGCCAAATCAGCACATCCGACTGCAGAAGAAATGCGGCCGAAAGAGCCGCAGATCGATGCGGACTTGGCGTCGTTGCCGCCTGAACGCCAGGCGGTATTGGACGGTATTACGCGTTTTTTGCTGCATAACGTATAGATACGTACGCTTCCACGTTCGTGAGACGACTAATTAGCACTCTATTGACATGAGTGCTAATTATATATACACTTGAGGCTATTGGCAGTCTTTACGTAAGAGTGCTAAAATATGTACCAGCAATCAACGTGCTACACCTAAGCGAAAGGGGAACTAACAATGGGTAAAATTATCGGAATCGACCTTGGTACGACCAACAGCGCCATGGCCGTCATGCAGTCCGGCAAGCCGGAAATTATCGCAAACAGCGAGGGTAATCGCACCACGCCGTCAGTCGTGGCCGTGAATAAGAAGGGCGAACGCCTCGTCGGCCAGATCGCCCGCCGTCAGCAGGTGACGAACCCCAAGGACACGATTTATGAGGTGAAGCGCCTCATCGGCCGTAACTTTAATGACAAAGAAGTCCAGCGCGACCTCAAGCTCATGGGTTACGAGATCGTGAAGTCTGGCAACAGCACCAAGGTCAAGATGGCTGGCAAAGAGTACAGCCCCGAGGAAATCAGCGCGATGATTCTCGGTCAGCTCAAGGCCGACGCCGAAGCGTTCCTGGGCGAGAAGGTCACCGAAGCCGTCATCACCGTACCGGCCTATTTCGACGACAGCCAGCGCCATGCTACTAAAGACGCCGGCAAGATCGCGGGGCTGGAAGTAAAGCGTATCATCAACGAGCCGACCGCCGCGGCCCTGGCCTACGGCCTCGACAAAGCAAAGACCGACGAAAAAATCGTCGTCTACGACCTCGGTGGCGGTACGTTCGACGTGTCCGTACTGGAGCTCGGCGACGGCGTGTTCGAGGTAAAGAGCACCAACGGTGACACCCACCTCGGCGGTGCCGATTTCGACCGCGTCATCGTGAATTATTTCGTGGATGAATTCAAAAAAGAACACGGCATCGACATCACCGGTGACAACAGCGCCATGCAGCGTCTGCGCGACGAGGCTGAAAAAGCCAAGATCGAGCTGTCGACTGCCCAAGAAGTCGACATCAACCTGCCGTTCCTGACCGCCGATGCCGACGGCCCGAAACACTTCGAGCACAAGCTCACCCGTGCCAAGCTCGAAGACCTCGTGGCTGAACTCATCGACAAGACGGCCGAACCATGCGAAAAGGCGCTCAAAGACGCCAAACTCAAGGCTTCCGACATCGACAATATCGTGCTCGTCGGCGGTATGACCCGCATGCCGGCAGTCGTGGAGAAGGTAAAGAAAATCTTCGGCAAAGACCCGATGAAGGGCGTGAATCCTGACGAAGTCGTCGCTGTCGGCGCAGCCATCCAGGGCGGTGTGCTCCAGGGCGATGTCAAAGACGTGCTGCTCCTCGACGTGACCCCACTCAGCCTCGGTATCGAGACCATGGGCGGTGTTATGACGCGCCTGATCGACCGCAATACTACCATCCCGACCAGTAAATCAGAGGTATTTAGCACCGCTGCTGACAACCAGCCGCAGGTAGAGGTCCATGTGCTGCAGGGTGAGCGCGAAATGGCTGAGGGCAACAAGAGCCTGGGCCGCTTCATCCTCGATGGTATCGCTCCAGCGCCGCGCGGTATCCCGCAGATCGAGGTCACCTTCAACATCGACGCGAACGGCATTTTGAATGTCACCGCGAAAGACAAAGGCACCGGCAAAGAGCAGAACATCACCATCCAGGGCAGCGGTTCACTCGATAAGACTGAGGTCGAAAAGATGGCCAAGGACGCCGAAGCGCACGCCGAGGAAGACAAAGCTCGCAAAGAGGCCGTCGAGTCCCGCAACCACCTCGACAGCGCCGTCTACCAGGCCGCCAAGCTGAAGGATGAGGACAAAGTCAGCGAGGAAGACAAAAAGACCATCGACGAAGCCGTTGAAAAGGCCAAGAAAGTCGTCGATGATGAGAAGGCTACCAAAGAAGACATCGAAGCGGCTACCAAGGCACTTAACGATGTCCTGATGCCCATCGGCGCCAAGCTCTACGAGCAAGCGCAAAAAGAAGCGAAGTCTGAAGAAGGCGACACCAAGTCCGATGACAAAAAGGCCAAGAAAGACGACGGCCCCATAGAAGGCGAAGTTGTCGACGAAAAGTAAAAGCAGCGCATAGACACTGAAGGATAAGGACGGTAGGAAAAGCCGTCCTTATTTTTTACGCGGCGGCGACAAACTGCTCTTGAGACTGGGGCACGGCAATTTGGGTGATGTGCTCTGCTTCGGTGATGACAGTAGAGGTATCTTTGACCGCCGTACCTGCTTGTTCTTGTGCGAGGAGGATGGAATACCCGTTTTCCTGGGGAGCGACAGTGACGAGCCAGCCCGTGGCGAGCCGTCCGACGAACGCTGCGGTTTCTGATTCGACTTTTTCGTTCACCTCCAGGACGCGGTTGTATGTCTGGCCGGCGAACTCTAAGATATAGGGGAAACGCCAGATTTTTACACCTTCAATACTGCTATCGACAGGCTCAAGCCATCCCGGGCTAAACCTACCTTCGGTTTGTAGGTAATGTTCGTGGCGTGCTGACATTTTTCCTGCTCCTTATTTGTTTCGTGGTGCAATACATTCAGTAAACACCTTCATGAAAGGGGGTGTCAAGATTTTTAAGATTATTTCTTATCTGTTATGCCGCGGTCGGCTGGATGGTTGCGAATGCGGCTGGCGATGATGAATGGCAGCGAGATGATCTGTAGTAGTCCGCCGAACAGCAGCGATGTGCCATAGCTGTAGGCGTCAGCGGCCTTGCCGAGGGCCGGCTGCACGGCGATACTGCCGCTATTGCCCATCAGCGAGTCAAATGACAGTACCGTGGCGCGCTGGCGGGAGGGAATCATGCCGTTCAAGTACGCTTGCCGCACCGGTGAAACAGCGGCGAAGGTCATGCCCCAGATGCTGACGAGCAGCAACGCCGCGTAGAAATTATGGATGAACCCGAGCGCGATGAGCACGAGACAGGAGAGAGCAGTCATGCCGATGATAATCGTCGTGCGTCTTTCGGCCAGGCCTCTGATCTTGCCGGCCAACGCACCGCCGAGCATCTGCGACCCGGCCACGATAGCGGCCGCCATGCCTGCTACCCAGTATGCCGCAGTGTTGCCGTAGAGTTCGAGCAGATATGGCTGCAAAGCGTAGAAGGCATAAAAACCAACGCTGGCACTGAAGATCGCGGCGACCATCATCCACCGCACCGGCGGATTTTTAAGGCCGTATGTGACCGATGAAGAAAGAATGCTGCGCATCGCTTTCAGATTGCTACCGTGCTTTTCCGGCACAAACCCCCAATCTTTCATGAGAACCGCAGCGGCCGCAAAAAGCAGCACGAGTATGGCAGAACGGGCGATGAACGGGCCGCCGAGCGAGGTCGCCTGGGCGATAAAACCGCCACCGAGCGATCCACCCAGCATAGCCGCCCCCGATACGATCTGTCCGCGGCCGAAGACGTTTTCGAGCTTGCCTTTGAACTTGGCAAAGGTGAGTGCGTCGACCAGCCACGCCTCGACCGCACCCGAGAAAAAGCTGAACCCGAGTCCGATCCCGACCGAAGCGATCGCCCAGCCGATGAAGGGCGCGTGGAACTGCCACATGAAGTAGTAGGCAAGCGTGGTCGCCGAAAGTGTGAGCGTACCGAGCAGGTACGAGGCACGCCGGCTCCAGGCGTCAGCTACCACGCCGGTCGGCACTTCGAACAGCACCATGCCGAGCGTGAAAAATGCGTTCGCCGCGAAAGCCTCGAAATTGCTCAGACCCGCATCGAGCAAAAACAGCGTGTTGACGCCCCAGATAAGCGAAGCTGCCAGCGTATTGCCGAACAGCAGGACGAGGTAAATGGTTTGGATACGTTTGGTGAGATCGTTCATAGCCATACATAGTAGTGTACACCTTGCGCAGTGGTACGGGGCGCCCGTATAATCATAGGCATAAGGGGGAAAGTATGGGATTTTTACTGTTCCTAGGACTGATCGGAGTACTGGTGTGGGCGCTGGTGCGGAATCCGCTTGAGCGGCCTGAAGTAAAAGCAAAAATATATCAGATAAATCAGCAGTGGGGCGAATTTATCGCCGGCTACCACCGTCTGGCCAAGGACGATGCCGAGCGGGCGGTGACCGAGCGGATGCTGCGTGACCTGCAGGCGCAGGGCATACCGGTACCGGCCGATGCTTTGCCCTCGGAGCAGGCTGTATCGCCGCAGTCTCTGTCTGCCGCCGAACCGGCTCAGGCTGCTGGTGCCGCTTGGACCGTCCCGACGGCGACCATGCCGCAGCAAACGGTGCGGCCGGCCGTTGTCATACCGAAACAGCCCATGGACAACACCTCGATACTCCTCTATTTCGGCGCGTTCCTGCTGGTAGCGGCGGCCGGGCTTTTTGTGGCGTTCGGCGGTGCGACAGGCGGGGTCAGGACATTCATCATTGCGGTTACGGCGGCACTGTTCTACTGTGTCGGGTTCTGGCTCTGGTATGACCGGCCGAAGCTCAAACAGGCGGCGCTGACTTTCATCGGCATCGGTATCGTACTGGCGCCGCTCGCCGGTGTGGCAGCCTATAACTATGTATTCCAGGGGTCCGGCGCGCTCGTCTGGTTCGTGACATCGGCGGTCTGTCTGGGGCTGTATGCGCACGCGGTGGCGGCACTGAAGCATCCGCTGCTCGAATACGTACTCATCGGTACGTTCGTGTCGCTCTTTGAATCGTCTGTCGCCGTGCTCAATCTGCCGGCTTATTACTATGGGTGGGGCTTGGCGGCCGTCGGGCTTATCCTGCAGGCGGTGCAACTATGGCGCAAACAGCCGCTCATCGACACTTCACCTTCGGCGCTCAGCGCGAACATATTGCTGCCATTTGCTCTCTTTCTGTCGCTCGTGATGGTGCCCGCTCACGGGTCATTGCAACTTGCGGTCGCTTTGCTGCTCGCGGCCATCTACTATGGCATGCTCGGATGGCAGACGGGCGGGCAAGTGCGCGCCCAGGCACTGGTAGCGGCACAAGTGCTGTTCCTGACCGCTGCCGCGTTCTTTGGCTATAACGTTCGCCGCGAAGCTCCTGACGCCGCGGTGACACTCGTCGTTCTCGCCGCCGCGCAGGTGGCGGCACTGGCGCTTCGCCCCAATGGCAAAATCGCCCGGAATGCAGCGGTGGTAGCCCTCAGCAGCCTCGTTGTCGCGGGGCTGGTAGGATGGAGTTCGGCTGCGGCCGTGTTTTTCGCTTTCGTCACCCTGGCGGTAGCAGGCTTTACCCTGTGGAGCCGGCAGCAGCGCAGTGGCTTTTATGCAAGCGGCGTCGCCGCGGCCAATTGTGCTGCCCTTGTGGGGGTATATTACCTCTGGGAGCCGTTTGACAGCGCCTTTGTCGCCACGGCATTTCTCTGGCTGCTCGGCGTCATGCAGGTTGCCGTGCTGTATGCCGTGCGCTCGGGTCTCCGTAGCCTCGATACTGCAATATGGCGCGATTGGTTCCGTAGTATGTTCGCCGTTACGGTGCTCGTCGGTATATTCACGGTACTTACCGGCAATGGCACAGTGATGACGGTCCCGGCGCAACTTGTCGCCTATACGGCGCTTTCGGCGCTACTCATGGTGCCGTTCATACTGCATGACAAACCGTCGCTCTGGACGACGCTTGCAGGTCTGACACCGGCCGTCCCGCTCCTGTTTTTGCTAACGCAGTACGGAGAGTATGAGCGCCCGGGTTTGTTGCTTGGCGTTACAGTGGGAGCATTGGCGTGGAATATCGGTTTGAGCCTTTGGCAGCGTACCGAAACGACGCGAGCATTCGCGGCTGCTTTGGCGCTGCTTACTCCCGTTGCTTTTGGGGCTATGTACCCAGCAATCAGTAGTGCGACGTATTATGCAGGTGCGTATAGCGTAGTGATGGGCTTATCTGTCGCGGCCCGCTACGTTGCACGTCGGGGGAAGGCGACGGTATCGACCGGTATAAGCTTTGCCGTGGGGGCGGCAGTAGCGGCGGTGCTTGCCCTCAGTATCGCGCCGTTCGCACATGACCGTTTGCTGTCGGCGACGACCGCGCTCAGCGTGGCGGTTGCGGTATATATTGCTGCCCGATTCGTCGAAAGACATGCATCACTTATGGCCCTTCTTCCGGTTGTCGCTCAGATCGGCCTATGGAGTACCTACGCAGATGGGCAATTACTCCCGTACGCCGCCGTGAGTGCGCTCCTCGCTGCACTGGGATACTATGCCTTCCTCCGTTCGCCCGCCGGTTCGTCCGGCTTTTACCTCCGTCAAGCGTCGCTTGCTATGAGTTATGTACCGTTCATGGTGTACCTCGGGGCGGCCATGACAGGAGCGATGCTATGGGTGCTGCCATGGACGGTGCTGTTGGCTTCGCTGACGACGTTGCATGCGGTATGGCACCATCAACAAGCAGTCCGGGAAAGTGTCGGCGGTTTTGTGGCGCTGGCCGTCATGATGGTGCTGCACTTTTACGGGCTGCGCAACGTACAGGTATATGCGCATGTCGCCGCGCTCACTCTCGCCGTGTATGCCTACTGGCGCTGGCGTCGGGGCGAACACGCAACGAGCGACGGGTATATCGTCGCGACACTGGCGACGGTAACCGTGCCGTTGGTGTTCCAATCACTTGGCGGAACGGCGGGCGACCTGTATGGCTGGTGGTTGCTTATCGAGCAGGTGGGCATCATGCTGCTCGGCATGGTACTCCATAAAAAGATCATGATACAGTGGGGTCTCTGGATAGCCATGGCAGCGGTGCTGTATCAGCTGCGACATCTCGGTTGGGCGGCACTCACCGTACTGGCCGTATTTCTCATCGGCCTCGCGGTTTTTCGGCTGCAACGCAGCGACCGTAGTTAAATATTACCGGAGTGAAACTGCTGCCAGGGGCAATGGTTTGGGGGACGTGGACGACTTTCTTGCTGAGGAGCATATATTCAGTGTAGGATTGTACTTATGGAAAGCTTATTCGTTGTAAATGCAGTGTTGATCGGAATTGGTATTATTGCGTTCGTACTGCCCGCGCGTTCGCTCAGAAAGCGTTTTGAAGCGGCCAAGAAGCGCCTGCAGGAGGTGGCAGTAGATCAAGAGATCTTAAACAAGTTTGACTCGGTATATGCGGCCGCCGGTCGCCGTGCCCAAAAGTGGTATTGGCTCTGTGTTATTACCGCGCTCCTTGGCGGCGGAATCGTGACACAAATCATCGCGATGACAATCCAACCAGGGGCAGACGCAGCTGCCTGGTTCCTCGGCTATACGATTGTCATGGGTGTTGGCGCCCTGGGCTTTTTGATCATGATGGGTGTGGCATTCTCCCGGATGCTTCAGCTCCGGGACATAAGCCGGCTACTGAGAGAAGCGGAGACAACTCATCCCGATCAAACGGTTTTCTATGAAGCGGGAGTAATGGTCGGCGCTGCCCGCGGCGAAATCGGCACGTCGGCGATATCACTCATCGCGATGATTGGCGCTCTTATCAGTGGGCTTGGACTCATCGCATTCTTCTTCGGGATAGCGCAGACTGCCATCGCTTGCGCTCGTAGCTCGAAATGTATATAGAGTCTGCCATGAAGGCGTTCGTTATGACGATGCGCGCGGCGTGGCAGCTACTTCGGCCCCGCACACTGGTGGTCATATATCTTCACTTCATGCTATTCGCGGGTTTCGCAGGCATCGAACTGACGGAGTGGCGCTATATCCTGCTGTCGTTTGCCGCCATCGCACTGTGGTATATGCACGCGGTCGCCGTAAACGACCTCAGCGACGAAGCCGTCGACGCGATAAACCTTCCAAAAGTCGGGCAGACATCTGACAGGCCATTGCTCAATGCGACAGTGAGCCGCCGGCAGCTTTGGACAGGTGTCATGGCTATTACCGTCCTGTTGGTTGCCGTCTGTTTTATGATACGGCCGCAGCTGGCGCTGGTCGCTCTCGCTATGGTCGGGCTGAACTGCATATATTCGCTGCGGCCGGTACGGCTTTCGGGCCGCGGTGTGCTTGCGCAAGCTGCTTTACCCCTGGGGTATGTAGCGTTTCCGGCCAGCATAGTCATGGTGCAGGTACAAGTGGCGGGGCTGTCCTGGTGGATGCTGCTCACAGGAGTGTACATGCTTTTTATGGGCCGGCTGTTCTTAAAAGATATCCGTGACGAAAAAGGGGATGCCCTAGAAGGCAAGCGTACTTATTTGGTCCGTCACGGGCTTGTGCGTACGCTAACCCAAAGCGCGTGCTGGATGCTCACCGGCAGCGCCATGATGGTGTACGGCAGTGCTGCCGTGCATTGGATATACGGCGTGGCATGGATACTCAGTGCCACGATGATAGTACGTGGCTTGCGGGGAATATACCGTTCCCGTTCCCTCGATGTGCGGCTGCTGTATGTCGCCGTGACCGGTCGCGCCGGGAGCTACTGGCTGTTTTGCGCCGTCATCGCCGCTTGGCTGCCTGCAGCCTATGGCATGGCCGCCCATTTCTTTGCCGTGGTTATGGCGACCGCTCTCTTTGGCTTTGGGTTCTTGCAGCTATTTGACGAAATCACGCTCACGCAAGTACGGCAAGCAGCAAAGCGCAGGCAACCGGAACTGTAAGGTTATCGGAGCCTCGTAGGCTAAGCAGTTCGGTCGTTGCTATGATGCCGCTGCCGACAACGGCAACCCTCCACCCATATCCGGTGATAGCGAGTAGTGTGGCCGTCGCTACCGCGCATGCCACCCACCCGCTGATCGTTTTTGTGCGGTAGAGTCGCGGCCCTGCTATCGTTCTGCCGACGATGAATGCCGCCGTGTCCGCCAGACCGAGTACCGCTACTGTCACCATAAAAGCCGGCGCATTTTCCGCGAGTACCGCAGCGGCACCGACGCCCAACGGGAAGAACAGGTCGCCGTACGATGAGTCCGCCCGATAGGATAGAGTGTGTAAGAGTCGCTTCCGCCGAAGCAGCATGATCAGAACGAAGAAAATGATACTGACTACGACGAAGTGACGGTAGGGAACGCGCGAAGACACGAGGATAACGCACGCTGCCATACCGACGTGCAGCAATTTCCTTGACACCGGCGGAGAGGGCGATAGTTTTCTCGCAAGCACCTCAAATAGCAGCAAGCCGACACCCAGCACGGTGGTCGCGATTAGTACGTCTTGCATATTGTTTCCAGCAGTTCGACATTGTCGCCAAGCGGATTGGTTGTATCGATGATGTAATCTGCCAGCATTCTACCCCGGTCAATTTCGTCTTGCAGCTCTTTGGCGTCCGCCCGTTCGGCGTCTCCTCGCCTGCGGAGCCTCTCCTGCAGAATTTTGATCGGTGCTTCGACTTCGACCACGATCGCAGTAGGATAATAACTGCGGAATTCCTCAACGAAACTGGCACGCAGAATAACAATAATGCGCTCGGAAGTATCCGGCAGCTCAGGCAGTGCATACCAATAGCCAAATACCTGTGACACACCGATCAAATGGCGGTTTGCCTTCAGGCCGTTAAATGTATCGAGCGGGACGAACAAATGGGAGGTATCATCGTCACTTCTTTGGGGGCGGGTCGTAATGGTGGGATGCAGCACCGCCATTTTTTTCTCGATCATCATATTGACGAGCGTGCTTTTGCCGGCACCGGACGGGCCGATGACGACAACAGGAGGTGTTTGCAGCGGCATATTTTGAGCATATCACATGCCGCGGTTTGCTTGATGCCCTTCTATCGCCCATATTGGTTTTATCGGACCGGCAAAACCAGTAATCGCCAGACTAGCACTCTAGACATTTGAGTGCCAAAAGAGTAGACTAGATAAGCAATGGCTGAGAAACGTGACTACTACGAAGTGCTCGGTGTGTCGAAAGACGCGTCCCCTGACGAGATCAAAAAGGCTTTCCGCCGGAAAGCAGTAGAGCTGCATCCTGACAAACAGGGCGGTGATGAGGCGAAGTTCAAAGAAGTCAACGAAGCATACGAGGTGCTCAAAGACCAGGCGAAACGCCAGCGCTACGACCAATTCGGCCACGCCGGCGTCGGCGGTGCGAACGGCGGCAATCCCTTCGGCGGATTCGGCGGCGAATGGAGTGGGCAGAATGTCAATTTCGACTTCGGCGATCTCGGTCTCGGCGACATCTTCGGCAGTTTCTTTGGGGGCGGCGCTTCCTCTCGCAGCCAGCGCCAGGCGCGCGGTAACGACGTCGAGATGCGTATCGAAATCACCTTCGAAGAAGCCGTCTTTGGCACCGAAAAGTCGCTCAAACTTGACCTGAATGACACCTGCAGCCACTGCAAAGGCACGACTGCCGAGCCGGGCTACGAGCTCAAAACCTGTGGTACCTGCAAAGGTTCCGGCCAGGTCGTGACTGCCACGCGGACCATCTTCGGCAATATCCAGCAGGCAGCAGTTTGCCCGACCTGTCACGGGCAGGGTAAAGTCCCGGAGAAAATCTGTTCCGTCTGTCGCGGCAAGGGCGTCGAGCGCCGCTCGCAGACCATCGAACTCAAAGTTCCTGCCGGCATCGACGACGGTGCGACCATCCGCCTGCGTGAGCACGGCGAAGCCATCGCGCACGGTCCGAAGGGTGATCTCTATGTTCATGTCCGCGTGAAGGCGCACAAAAAGTTCACCCGCGAGGGCGACCTCATCCTCAGCTCCGAACACGTCAGCATGGTACAGGCGGCGCTAGGCGCAGAGATCGACGTCGAGACTGTCGACGGCACGGTGCGCATGAAAGTCCCCGAGGGCACCCAGAGCGGCACCGATTTCAAGCTGTCCGGCCACGGTGTGCCGCACCTGCGTTCCGAGAGTCGCGGCCCGCACATCGTCACCATCATCGTCGATACGCCGACCAAGCTCAGTCGCGAGCAGCGCGAACTGCTCGAACGTTTCGCTGCCGGTCAAGGCCAGCGCGGCTTTTTCTCGTAGGACCCCCCTTCACAAACGGTATCCTAGCTGGCATACTATACGTAATATGCATAAGCTGTATGTACGGTTATTGTCGGGCCGCCCCAGAGTGGCGGCCGATCAGCGCGGCCTTGTCACTATGGAGTTGATTATCCTTATCATCCTTGCGATCGTCATCTACCTCATATACCGGCGTGTCGTGGCGGCGCAGGGATAGTGGTTCCACTTGCGTCAGCCCTTACGGAAACGTATAGTCCTACATAATGGCAAATAGTGTCACCAGGCAGTTACTTATCAACGAAGCCGTTCGCCGAGGCTGGACCTGTACCGTCTTGGGAAGTGCATCAGAAATCATCCGCATCAACGATGGGCGCAGCACGGTTTCATTTATGGGCTCCCGGCCCGACCGGAGCTCGGCGAACGGCCGCCATATCACGCTGTCAAAACCGTTGACATTGGCATTCGTCGAGTCATTGGGCTACAGGGTTCCGGCCTACCAGGCTATCTCATCTCCGGAGCAGCTCGCCTCCTTTCTCGAAGAAAATAAAACGATCGTCATCAAACCGAGCGACAGCGGGCAGAGTAAGGGTGTGACTGTCGACATATCGACGCTTGATGCTGCCATCAGGGCCTACCATGAAGCGCGGCGATACAGTGATACGGTCATCGCCCAGCAGCAGATACACGGCAAACTGTATCGGATCTTCGTGCTTGCGGGCTCGGTACCCGTCGTGACTGAACGCTGCGCCGCCACGGTCGTCGGTGACGGCCTGCAGACGATTGAACAGCTGGTCATCATGCTGAATCAGGATCCCCGACGGGGTGAAGCCTCGGATACTCCCATGAAGCGGCTGGACCTGGGTAAAGTCAGGCGTTACCTTGGTGACGATCGGTTCTATGCGGTATTGCCGGAAGGCCAAAGTCAAAGGGTGAGTGCGATCGAAAGCGTGAGTGAAGGGGGTGAGGCCCGAAACTGCACCGCCGACGCGCATCCGGGCTGGATAGATGCGGCGGTACATATCACCAATGCTCTTGGCCTGTTCGTGGCCGGATTCGATATCATGACCGATGACATTTCTGCGCCGCCGGCGGACGGGTACCTTCCGCTGTTGGAGGTAAACAGCATGCCCGGCCTGAAAATCCACGAATTTCCTTCCCAGGGAGAGCCGGTTAGGCTGGCCGCCAGACTACTCGACAGTGTGTTCGGATAATATAGTTGACTCAAAACAAATAAAGTGCTATAATGTTCGATGATGCATAATCATAAAACAGAAACACTCGTCACTGCATTCACGCCGCAAGGTTCCGAGGCTGAAGTGCTGCTGCAGTATCCGTTCGCTCGTCCCGAGGGCAGTTTTATGACGGACGGAGAAACGGTGACGCCGGTCCCCAGCGAATACCCAGCGTTCCGCGAAGCGGTCGACGCTATGCTGGACAGTCAGGGAATGCCCGTTCTCGCGGACAGAATCCCTGTAGTTGCATACGGGGCGAACGTCAGCCCGGCAAAATTCAAAGAAAAGATGGGCAAATACGGCGATGCTGCCATCCAGACCGAACTCCAGACCGTGCCAATGCTGGCCGTCGAGGTCCCTGATTCGATGGTGGTATGGCACGGCAAGCCCGGCCAGTCTGGAGGCGTGTTTTCCGAGCTGTACAAAGGCGAGGACACCGAAGGTGAATCGGCCCGGGCGGTCGTGCAGTTTTTGACAAATGAGCAGCTGGCCCTTTTGCATGCTACCGAGGGTGTCACGTATCATCTCGCGCCGGTCGACGTACAGACGGCTGACGGCACCACGCTCCATGCGCTCGCCTACGTCGCGGGCACTTCCTCGATGCTGGTAAAAGACGGCAAACCGGTCACGGTGAAAACGGGAACGGAGAGCGGCAGGGAAGGCATGACGGCCCGTGAAGCGGTGGCATTCATGCTGGAGCATGCCGGCTACACCCTCGGCGTCCAGGCGCCGGAAGAGCTGATTGCACTCAACGTCGGCAAGAAACTCGCCGAGAAAAAGGCGCATCAGAAAACCATCGAGACCGAGCTTCGCAAGCAGGGGCTCAACCGGGAATTCTCACACCCCGGCCAGCAGGAGGGGTACTACGGCCGTGCCGATTTCAACGGGCTCAACCAAGTAGGACATAACCCAAGCGTGCTGCACTTCGCCGAAGAGTCGCTCGCCCGGCTTCGCCCTACCAGGGAAACTGTTGACGAAGCGGCCGGTCAGATAGCCGCGGCGACAGGCCTGTCTCTGGACGAGGCACGCGTAAAAGCCCGCGCCAAGCTCGACGTCATGCCCGTGATACGCAACCGTCACCGCGCGGAGTTGCAGGAGCGATTAGACCAAAATCCTATTGTAACTATTGATAAAACAGAACAAACATGATAAAATAAACAGGTTTTCGTAGAAAGTAAATCGTATTACACTTATGCTTATGGCAAAACAGTCTCTCCCAATCGAATACAACCGCAGCCGTCCCATCGGTTTTCTTAGTCTTGACCCTTATAATTTCTTGTTCATGGACAAGCTATTCGACGACGTCCGGATCGTTACGCCGCGTGCGCAGCCTTGGCTCAAAGCCCTCCCGCTCTCCGCGGAAGTCAAATCACTGAACCTTCCCGTCAAGACGGCAACATCCGACGGCCCGAAAAAATACGCGATCACCAAGAAATTCGTCGACCAGTACAAGGAAGACTCCCGCCGGAAGTACGTCATGTACGCACCGATCGACCCGCCGTACAAAATAAACCCGCTCGCGTTCCTCATGAATTCCCCGACGGTCGCCCATGCGTATGAAAACAAGCGCTATTTCCGCGACGAGTTCGCCGACCTTATAAAAATCCCTGAGTATGAGATCAAATACATGACCGAACTCGACCGGGCGGCATCGTTCAGCGAGCTGCGGGAACGGTTTGACGGCCCCTTCATGCTCCAGGACGAGGAGTCGTCGGGTTCGAAGGGTACGTATGCTATCAAGGACCACCACGATTATCTCGATGCACTGCGTTCGCTCAAGAAATTCTCGCAGGGACGCACGGTCGTCGCTTCGAAATTCATCCACGGCGAATCATGCAGTATCCAGGTGTGTCTCACGAAGTACGGTATATTCAGCGGCGGTATCCAGCGGCAGCTCATCAACAGCAAATACCTGTGCAATACCAAGCTGGACGGCGCCACGAGCTGGTGCGGCGGCGAGATAGGCGCGGTGTACCCGGACATCGTCCAGCACCGGGCGCAGGAAGTCGCATCGGTCATCGGTTCCGAGCTCGCCAGCCACGGCTACAAGGGCGTGTTCGGGGTGGACCTCATCGTGACGCCGGACTGCGAGGTCTATGCCATCGAGATCAATGCCCGCCTGACCGGCTACTCCCATATCATCAGCGAGATGCAAATCATCAACAAAAAGATCCCGTTCATGCTGCTGCATACGCTGGAACTGGGCAATTACAAATACGACGTGACCGATACCGAAGCGCTGCCGAGCGGCGCGAACTACAAGAAAGTCGGCTCGCTGCTGATCCTCAACAACATGCTCGACGAACAGCTGGTACTCAAGCACGATATTCCCTCCGGGCTCTATCGGCTTGCCGGTGACAAAGTCGAGTTCGTGAAGCCTGCCCATACGCTGAACGCGGTGAAGTCCGACGACACGATGCTCATAATGTGCCGGTTCTCGAAAGGCGATACGATCGAAAGCGGCCGCCGCGTGCTCAAGATCATGAAATTCGGCAAAACGATGTACCGGGGCGATCTCAACTCGAAGGCCCAGCATCTGATCACGGCTATCCAAAACACATTTGAGCTCAATTAAATGACATCGTCTGACGCGCATAGTTCTACCCGTCGGAAACGATGGCTGAGCGCTATGCTCATAGCTGCAGGCGTCATGGCTCTGTTGCTGCCGTTCTTGTTCCAGTCGAGGCCGACGGTGACGCTGAAAAGCGGGGGCAGGGAATACAAGCTCGAGGTCGTCGCGACGCCCGAATCGCGGCAAAAGGGTCTTAGCGGCCGTCCTGATATGCCGGACGACCGCGGGATGATTTTCGTGTTTGACGAACCGGCGGTGCAATGTATATGGATGAAGGACATGCGGTTTTCTCTGGATATCGCGTGGCTGGACGGAGAGAAAAGGATCACGCACATCGAACAGGCCGTTTCGCCGGATACCTATCCGCGCCAATTCTGCCCCTCTGAGCCTGCACGGTATGTCGTCGAGCTGAACGCCGGCGAGGCGGAGCGTGCCGGGCTGAAGGCGGGCCAGACACTCGCCCTGTAGCATGCCTGTCGGGTTTATCTATGGCATGGTATAGTTTAAGCTATGACGTTTACGCTTATTCTGATCGGCGTCGCGCTGCTGCCAGCGCTGCTGGTGCTGCTGCTTCGGGCGCATGGGGCGATCGCTTTCATGAGTCTGTGTCTGGGGAGTGTGCTGGCGACATATGTCTCCGCTGACGTGACGGATTTCATGACCGGTATCATGTCGCTTGATGCGCTTGGCTCGGGGGAGTGGATAAAACTGGCGCTGTTGGTATTGCCACTGCTGCTGTCGCTATTGTTCACTGCGCGTACGGTGCGCGGGCATAAGCAGATTGTCAATGTGCTGCCGGCGCTTGCGGCAGGGGTCCTGCTGGTGCTTCTCGTAGAGCCGTTGCTCTCGTCGAGCATGCAGGAGCAAATAGAGGCAAACGCTCTATGGGATACGCTAAACAACTTGCAGACGGCCGTGTTGCTTGCCGGGGCGTTTTTCAGCTTGTTTTTCCTGCTTATCACCGGCCGGCCGCCCAAACACGACGACAAGAAAGAGAAGAAATAACCTGGTATTCGCCCCCTCTCTTGGTTGACTTTTTGGTGAAAATATAGATAATATGAGGGGTTATTCCGACGTGTTGCTGCTTTTTCGGAAAGAGCAGCCCGAGCAAATGTATTCCATTTGCCCGGCGTGATGAGAAAACCGTAGGTTGTCTCATTTCCACCTCGGGCCTATAGCTCAGTCGGTAGAGCAGAGGCCTTTTAAGCCTCGTGTCGTGGGTTCGAGTCCCACTGGGCCCTCCAAAGAAAACGCCTTGCCAAATGGCAGGGCGTTTTCTTTGGCATGTTCATGCGGACTTGAACCCACTTTTTGCGAAGCAAAACTGGGTTCGGTGGAATGAGCGAAGCCAAAAGAAAGCGCCGTAGGCATTTTCTTTTGCGAGCGAATGGAAGAGACGAAGCCGACGCCCCACTGGGCCCTCCAGGCAACACACTCTCTATCCCAGGAGTTTTTTGTTTGGTATAGTGAGCGCATGAAGTTGTATTTATCCTCGTATCAGCTTGGAAATGAGCCTGACAAGCTTGTACGCTTGGTGGGCGAAAACAAACGGGCCGCGGTGATATGTAACGCGCTCGATTGGTCTGAAGAGGGACCGCGAAAAGAGCGTGTGGAACGTGAGCTGAACGCCATGGAAGGCCTGGGGTTGCAGCCGGAAGAGTTCGATCTGCGGAATTATTTCCACCGACCGGAAGATATCGAGAGTGCGCTGTCTGATTTTGGATTGCTTTGGATACGGGGAGGTAATGCATTTATTCTGCGCAAAGCCATGGCGCTGAGCGGATTTGACGGATGTATTAGAGGGCTGCTCGAAAAGGGTATCGTCTATGCGGGGTATAGTGCCGCGGCGTGTGTGGCGGGACCGACGCTCCACGGTGTTGAACTGTGCGACGACGCCAGCCTGGTCCCCGAAAACTATTCGGCCGAAACGATGTGGGATGGTTTGGAGTTGATCGACGTGGCAATCGCGCCGCACTACAAATCTGATCATCCGGAATCGCCGATGATTGATGGTGTGGTAGCATATTTCAAGCAACACGATATTCCATACAAAACGCTTCATGACGGCGAAGTTATCATCATAGAAAATTGAGCGGGATTGGTTGACGCTCATGGTTAGTAGCGCAATAGGTGCTACGATGCAATTATGAGCGAGACGCTCCTGAC
This sequence comes from Candidatus Saccharimonadota bacterium, assembly GCA_036782475.1. GTDB lineage: Bacteria > Patescibacteriota > Saccharimonadia > Saccharimonadales > UBA4665 > JAGXIT01. Next base: position 2,081 of record DAIPYY010000005.1, on the reverse strand, counting down.
GACACCGTACAAGTATGTATTTGGGAAGATCGAGCAAGCGGCCGCGGAAGTGACCGGCGCGTTCGGGCCGGCTGACGGCTATGAGTTGTTCGATGACGCCGTGGTGACATTCGGGCTTGATCCGAAGGTGTATTTCATGATGGCGCTGACGTCGGGCGGATACGGCCGCTGCGACACAAGGGGAACATGCAAGTATCAGGGCAAATTAGCTTAGTACAGGATGCGCTGCTTCCGGTCGAATCCGGCAACATGCGACGCTGTATATAGCGTGTAGCGCAAATTATTCCTTTTTGCTACGATGGGTTGATGAGAAAAGGGCAGGTGGGCGAATGGCTCGGGCGGCGGACGACGGCCGTCATGCTGATGTGCGGGCTGTTCCTGACGGGGCTTATCATCGCCCGACTGGGCTTCCGTGTGCCGCTGTGGTTCGGGCTGACCGCGGGACTCATCGGTGTGCTGCTGAAAAGAGGGAAAATGGCACGCCTGGCGCTTTTATGTCTTGCTGCGTTATCGATAGGCATGTGGCGAGGCGGGGTATTTTACGCCGAGCTCCAGCCCTACCGCCAATTCGCCTACCAAAAAGTCACGGTCGAAGTGACCGCGCAGGAGGACGCGGTGTATGCCACGAACGGCCAGCTGAGTTTTGGGGCCGGCAGTGTGCGGTTCATATCGCCGAAAAATGTTGCGGCCAAGGGACAAATACGGGTGAAGGGGTTCGGCGAGCTGTCGATCTACCGGGGGGATAGATTGCGGGTGTCGGGCAAACTGTATCCGACGCGCGGCGGGTCGCAGGCGTCGATCAGCTATGCTCAGCTTGACCGGATCGGCGGCCAGCAGACGCTGATTGACGAGTTCCGGCGTCGGTTCAGCGCAGGGATTCAGACGGCACTGCCCGAACCGCTGGCATCTTTCGGTTTAGGGCTGTTGGTAGGCCAGCGCAATACATTGCCGGATGATGTCACGCAGTCGCTCAAAATGGTGGGGCTTACGCATATCATCGCGGTCAGCGGCTATAATCTGACGATCCTGCTGAACGCGGCAAAGCGGCTCATGGGCAAACGGTCGAAACTGCTGACAGCAACAACGGCGGTGGGGCTGATGGTTGCTTTTCTGCTTCTGACGGGCGCCAGTCCCAGCATCGTGCGTGCGGCAGTAGTGAGCGCGCTGGGGCTGGCTGCATGGTACGTGGGGCGCGAGCCGCGGGCGATGGTAATCATACTGCTGGCTGCTGCTGTGACGGCAGGATTCAATCCGGTGTACGTATGGTCCGATATCGGGTGGTATCTCTCGTTTCTCGCGTTCTTCGGTATCCTTATGCTGGCGCCGTTGCTGCTGAAACGGTTATGGCCGGATCGGACGCCGCCGCTGCTCGGCCAGGTTGCCGTAGAGACGATCAGTGCGGAAATCATGACGGTGCCGCTCGTGATGTTCATATTCGGCCAGGTGTCATTGATCGGACTGGTCGCCAACGTGTTGGTGGTGAGTTTTATACCCCTTGCGATGTTGCTATGTTTTATAGCTGGGCTTGCGGGGATGGCACTGCCGCTCCTGGTCGGCTGGGTGGCATGGCCGGCGCGACTGCTGCTGACGTATCTACTGGATACTGCGCAGCTTTTGTCCCGTGTACCGCATATCTTTCAGACGAACGCGTTTCTGTCGGGCTTTGACATGGTGCTCTGCTACACGGCGCTGGTGCTCCTGATTGCGGCACTTTATCGGCCTCGCCGGCGGTTCTGGGCCGAGCGTCTTGATCGTCTGTCGCCCAGGGAGCCGTAAGACTGCTTCGATAGGTTTACGGATTGGTGGAATCGTTAGATTATAGTATACTGCGAATATGGCTAGTCCCGAACGATTCGGCTTGCTACAGAAACTCGTTCCGCTTGGCATCAAACGCCATTATCCCAAAAAGCGGACGATTCTTTTCCAGGGGGAAATCCCCCGCGCCGTGTTGTTGCTCCAAAAAGGACTCGTGAAGGTGTACGGTATTACCTCGACGGGAGACCAGCGGACGGTCAAGCTGTTGACTGAGGGTGACGTGTTCCCGATGAGTTGGGTGTTTGGAAAATCTGGCGTGTGTATGT
>DAIPYY010000004.1:0-24931 GCA_036782475.1 Candidatus Saccharimonadota bacterium | reverse complement strand
GTCCCCTCGTATGTTTGCCGTAGGTGCCGGCCTCTTTGCGGTAGCACGGGCTTAAGCCCGCGTATTTGAGCGGGAGGTCTTTTTCATCGATGATTTCATCCGTGTGCAGACCGGTAAGCGAGATCTCAGCGGTCGCAATAAGTGATAAATCTTCGCCTTCTATGTTGTACTCGTCGCTTTGGTCGCTGGTGCGCGGTGCAAAGCCGGTGCCGGTCATCGTCCGCGAATTCACCATATGCGGGACATACATGAACGTAAAGCCTTTTTTCGTCACGACACTTAGCGCATACTGCGTAATGGCGTTTTCGAGCAACGCCAGATCGCCCTTCACATAGTAAAATTTTGCTCCCGCTACTTTAGTGCCACGCTCGAAATCCACCCAGTCATGCGCGGTCGCAACATCCAAGTGGTCGGCGGCTTTTTCGCGCTTTTCGCCCCACGCCTTGATCTCGACGCTGTCTTCTTCGCCGCCGAGCGGCACATCGTCCAATGTTACATTCGGTACCGTCCACATGGCGTCGATAAACTCCGCTTCCACTGTCGCGAGTTCCGCTTCCTTAGCGGTTATTTCTTCCTTCAGCTGTTTACCCTGCTCAATTTGCTCTGCGCTCGGACGGCCACCCTTCATGGCGTCGTTCAGTTTATTACGCTGGGCGCGAAGGTCTTCGACCGCTACGAGAAGCTCGCGTCGCTTTGCATCAATGGCAATAAGTGCCGCCACGTCAACGTTTTTGTAGCCTTTTTCTTCACTTTTTTTCTGTACGAGTTCAGGATTGTCCCTGATGAATTGTATGTCTAACATGAGCTATAGTATAGCGTTTCAATTGCATGGTGTCATCCTGATTACAACAGATGGCGTCTATTCTGTGCGGAGAGCTTCGATAGGATCGAGTTTAGCGGCTTTGCGCGAGGGGAACCAGCCGGCGACAATGGCGATGAATATCAGCAGCACCAGCAGGCCAGCGATAGGCAGCGGCTGGAAGATGAGTAGATCATTGTCGGCACCAAGCTTCAGCTTCTCGGTGATTACAGGATTAAAAATCGTCCCCAGAGCTATCGCCAAGCCTGCCCCGATGATACCCCCGAGAAATCCTATCCATGCCGCCTCATAACGGAACAACTTGCCGATGGCACGGTTGCTCATGCCAAGCGCTTTCATGAGACCGATCTGACTTGTACGCTCAAGCACCGATATGTACTGAGTGTTAATGATGCCGAAGACACTGGCAAGCAGTGCCAGCACGCCAAAACCTGCCACGATCGATTGCATGACATTCACCAGCGTGAAGAGCATGCCCTGCAAGTCTTTCGCCGTCATCGCGTACAGGTCCTGTTTTTCAAGTTCGTCACGCACCGTTGCGGGATCTACCCCATCTTTTGCAAGCACAGTCGCCGCCATGTATCGCTGGTAGCTTTTCGTCCCTTTTGTAAGGTATTCTGAAAGTTCTTTGGCCTGATTCAGTGAAATTGAAAGCTGATTTGATGCAGTCAGCGCCGTCGCGGGTTTTGCGGATACCGCTGCAATGGTATAGGTCACATCTTTTTGTTCGGACTTTGTCGCGTTCGCGACTCCTTCCAGGCCTTCGGAAAGGTAGATTTGCTGCAGTTCTTCATCGCTCAGCTGCTGCTGGGGTTTTACGACGTGAAGTGTCACTTTTTTGCCGACAGCATCGGATGCCTTTTTTATCCCGAGGGTTTCCAGGTACGCTTCGGGAAGCACTATCTGGTCGTCTTTCAGTTGTTCGCCGAGTTTCGGCAAGCTGCCTGCGGCTGCATTGCTCCGCACTGTTGAATCATGTGCGTATACGGCCGATGTATATTTCTTTGCATTGCCTTCAAATTGGAAATATTCCGCCTGTACATCATAGCCGGGAATAACGGCTGAAATGTTTTTGTCCTTTTCAAGTGTTTTGAGGTCATCGGGTCCGAGCGTCTTGTAGCTATATCCGCCGCCATAGGTCGCGGCTTCAGGGTCGTACTCCTTGAGTGCACTCGCGCCGGTAGATATGCCGACAAGACTCTTATCCTTATACACGACAAGGGATTGCTTGTTGATGTTCGTCTCCATGACTTTGGCAAAATAGTTGCGCGTGCCCGCACCGATCGCCAAACTAAGAGTCAGCGTAAAAGCACCCACCGATATTGCTAACGCCGTCAATATGGTGCGGCCTTTGGCCTGGCGCAGGTTTCGGCCTGCCCGTCGGATAATGTCTGAAGTTTTCATTCGTTTGCCTCCTCTGCCGCAAGGCCACCCTCTATGCGTTCAATTTTGCCGTCTTTGAGATGAATTTGCATCTGACAGCGCGCGGCGAGATCCGCGTCATGGGTTACGACGATAAGCGTCGCACCGTTGTCCTTCGCATAGTCGAACAAAAGACGTTCGATGACTTCGCCGGTTACGCTGTCAAGGTTGCCTGTCGGCTCATCGGCGAAAAGGATTTTTGGGCGACCGGCGATAGCCCGTGCAATAGCCAGGCGCTGTTTCTGGCCGCCAGATAGGTTTTTGGCTTTGCTTTTTTCTTTGTCGCTCAGCTCAACGCCGCCGAGGGCTTCTTTGACGCGTCCTGCGCGCTGCCTCCTCGGCACCTGTGCGATTTCGAGCGGTAGCGCCACATTGTCGTGACAGCTGTCGTTACCCTGCACGAAGAAACTCTGGAATATAAAACTCATCTCGCTTGAGCGGAATTTGTCGAGCTCCCGCTGCTTCATCGCCTTGAGATTCCGGCCATTTACCACTACTTCGCCGCTGGTGGCGTGGTCAAGTCCGCTCATGATGTGCATAAGCGTTGATTTACCGCTGCCTGATTTGCCGACGATGGCGACAAGCGCGCCGTCCGGCACCGTAAAACTCAGTCCATTTAACGCCGTATAGGCGTTCGATCCCTTGCCATACGTCTTTACGACGTCAGTTACTTGTATCATTATCCCTCCGATCTGTGGGTCTTATTATAGCACCGCTTATGGCTTTTATGTGCGCTTGCGGATGGCTTGCAGTGTCAGTTCGGTGCGGGCGCGGGCATAGGCACAGTGCTCGCATTCGCCGCCCATGATGCTTCGTCCTACTGCCGGCATGTCTCCTTCCATGCAGGCTTTCATATCGGCTAGTGTCGTTTCAATCCACGAGGCATCGCCAGTATACGGGATAAGCTTCGTCACAAACTCCAGATGATCGTCGAACCCGGCGACGTCGAGCCGCGCATTTGTATATACGAAATAGCCGGTGTCGCTGACGTTGAATCCATTTGCCCTGAGCAGCCATTGATAGACTTCCATCTGCCGCTTATAGCTTATCTGCCAATCGCTGTCGAGGCTGACTTCTTTGTCTTTACTGGTCGCCTTGTAATCGACGACGATCAACTCATCTTTCTCGTTCACCCACACGTCGTCAACTGCCCCGAATACATGAAGGTTGGTCGGCTCATGCAGCGTACTGACACCAGTGAAATTATAGCGCCACTGGTCCATATTCTCGTGTGCGAACGGTGTCGCCTTCACCTTGTTTTTGATCATAATCGGGTGCGGCGTACCAGCGGCACGGTGCACGTCGAATTCTTTTTTGAACAGTTCGTCGATGGTTTTGTTGATATTGAACGGCGGAGTGCTTGGGCGCGTGATTTTCAAGCGCACATCGAGCCAAAAGCACCGTGGGCACTGCATGAACAGCTCGATTTTGCTTCGGCTCACTTTATACGGTGTTTTTTGGCCAGGTTTGTACGGCTGACTCCGCTCCCTCATGTAACTCATTGCCTAGGTAGTATACATGAAATGGGCGGCAAAAACCCTAGGAGCTGTTCTGCTGGACTATACCTGTGCCAGGAGGACTTCTTTTAATTCGGCCGCCGTATCGACCAAGGCATGGGGATGCGCATGTTCCAAAGCGTCGCGCGACGTATACCCCCACGACACCGCAATACTCTGGACGCCGGCCCGGCGGGCTGAGAATATGTCGAGCAGCTCATCGCCTACGCATGCCGTCTCTTCGCGCTGGATTTTCTCGATGCGCAGTAAGCGTTTTAATTTGGGCGCTTTATTGAAGACGAACGCCTTGCCGTACACATTCTCGACCACGCCGCTTAAGCCCTGTTGGGACAAAAACGTATGGATCGTTTCTGCACGGTTGGTGCTCAGGATATATATTTTCACGCCTTCCTTGTGCAGTTGTAGCAACAATTCTTTCATGCCGTGATATAGGTGTACCTTATCGAGATGCGATTGGAACATGCGGCGTCCAAAGATCGCGAGCCATATCATATGGTGCAGCGGAATGCGCAAATCACGTGCGATTCGAAAAATGCTTTTGTTACGGAAATCGTTTACTTCGTCGGTGGTGTGAGGAAAATTCCGCGTCTGGAACCGCTTGTATACAGCAAGTACGCCCAACAAGCTATCTGCGATGGTCCCGTCAAAATCAAACACTACTGCTTTCATACTGTTCAACTATACCAGATAGTGCTCTGCCTGACACCTAAGCGGCGGGCGCCGGCGAGATGCCAGGATAGGTGACGATACTACATATTGCCCGAGGAAATTCGTGTCGGCATTCTTGCATCCCCCTGGTAAGTTCCTGGGCCTGACGCTCCACATCTGTGATATGCTGTACTAGATAGACACTACCGTACTCTTGCGGTGCGGAGAACGCGATAGCGGCCAGTCGCTGCGCATCGCCCATCGGTGCTATCGGCTGGACATCTTTGGAAACAATCTTTATAGTCTGATTCGGCTCGAGGTTGAGCATGATCCTGCCGAACAAATAGTCCGCTGCATGTCGTTCGTGGATAATACCTTTTGCGTTGACCTCTTGCGCATCCAGGGATGCTTTCGAGCCGAGAAAACCCAGCTTACGCACATAGCTAAGATGTATGTATCGGGGACCTGTCTCTTCCGAACCGGCAACGAGTGAGTATACGTCCAGTCCTTTCTCACCCATATAATCAAAAAGGTTTACCTTCAACCGTCTCTCGGAAGCCGTTATGGTCGTAGTCTCTACCGCCTGCAACGAACCATCACTGCCCCTTACTAAGCTCCAATTGTCTTGCAGTGTTTTCATTTCTTGCAGTGCAGTTTGCTGGTGTTGAGGCGCGACAGATCCACGTTTTTTTGTTTTTTTGAGCATCATATAGCTACTCTAATTCACGAATCCGCTTGTGGTCAAGGCCGAAATAGTGCGCGACTTCGTGCCAAAGCGTATGACGGATGTTTTCGTAGAGCTGTGCTTCGTTTTCGCTTTGTGCCAAAAGCGGATTTTTGAATAGGGTTATAACATCGGGCGGCAGATTAGTGCTACCCTGGCGCCGAGGAAGCGACACACCGCTATACAGACCAAGCAAGGTCTGATCGCCGCGGAGCTTCAACTCTTCGCGCTGCGCCTCGCTCGGATCATCTTCGGTGATGATGGCGACGTTCTGCACTGCACTTCGATGAGGCTCCGGCAAACTTTCAAAAGCCTTATCGATCAACTCATGCCAGTGTTTGTCTGATAGTAGTTCCACTGTGTCAACTTCCTTCGCCTGAACAGTCCGTGCTTTGCATCAGGGACGCTTTACGCTATTGCAGCGATGGTGTAGATAGCTGTTTCAGCCGGCGTTTTGATCTCGACTTCGTCGCCCTCTTTTTTGCCAAGCAGTGCTTGACCAATGGGAGATTCGTCGGAAATTTTGCGTTCTAGAGGATCTGCCTCAAGCGTTCCGACAACCTGAAAGACGACCTCTTTGTCCGCTTTACCCTTCAGTGTCACTGTCGTCCCGAGTACGACTTTCTTTGCCTTGCCGGTTTTAATAAGTTCCACATTCGCCAAGATATACTCGATCTCCTCGAGCCTGGCGTCATTACGCTCTTGCTCTTGCTTGGCTGACTGGTATTCGGCATTCTCGGACAAATCGCCCATTTCACGGGCAACTTTAATCGCTTCAGCAGTCTCGATACGTTTGACAAGCAGCTGTGCTTTTTCGGCTTCCAGCTCGGCAACACCTTCTTGCGTCAGATGAAATGGCTTCTTCATGATAACCTCCTTTTGGGTAAACAATAAGGGGCGCGTATACATGCTCCCCTAAGGTTCGCTAGTATACTACCGGTTTTCCCCTAGGCAGTCAATACGTTTTTTAGCTCGTCGAGGGTAAGCATTTTGCTCTCGGTCTCAGTACGTTTTTTGTACTCGAGTTTGTTCGCTGCAATGGTCTTTTGGCTCACGACGATGCGGTGGGGAATCCCGATTAAATCAGCATCGGCGAATTTTTCACCTGGTCGCTTGTCCGAATCGTCATAGAGTACTGTCACGCACACCCCCTGGAGTGCATCATAGATCGCATCCGCTTCTAGTACGACCGCGTCGTCGTCGCCAAGCCGGGCAAGATATACCTGGAACGGTGCTATCGCTTCCGGCCACACCAGCCCGCGTTCGTCACTCATCTTTTCCGCGACCACACCCATAACCCGCGTGATACCGATGCCATATGAACCGATATAGAGTGACTGCTGTTGATCGTTGGTATCGGTGTAGTATAGCCCCATTTCATCAGTCTTTTGGGTGCCAAAGTTGAAGATATTGCCTACTTCAGCAGTTTTGACTTTCTCCAATTCATCCGGATGGATGCCGAATTCTTTGATAGCCTCGTCAATGACTTCTTCGTTGACTGCGATGTTCTTGCCCCTATGGAGATACACGACGTCTTCACCGGCATCACAAATCGTCTGGAATTCATGGCTGAATTTCGTGAAAGCACCTCCGCTCGCGAACGTGATGTACGTGTCATCGCCGATACCAAGCCGCTCGTATACGCGCATATACGCCTCTTTGGCCCGGTCATAATAATCCGCAAGGTCGTCGGCAGTCGCATGGAACGAATACATATCTTTCATGACGAATTCGCGGCCGCGCATGATGCCGCTTTTGGCACGCAGCTCATTGCGCATCTTGGTCTGGAATTGGTACAGGCTAACCGGCAGGTCTTTGTAGCTGTGCACGTACTGCTTCATCATTTCAACGATGGGCTCTTCGTGTGACCAGCCGAGACCCACTTCAGTGTCGTCCTTGAGCTTCGTCTTGAACCATATATCCACTATCTCGTCGCTCCAGCGCGTCGTCTTTTCCCAAATCTCCTTGCGCTGCAAAGTGGTCATGACCAGCTCATTACTGTCAATGGCGTTCATTTCCTCGCGGACGACCTGCTTGATGTTTTCAAGCACGCGCAATCCGAGGGGCAAATATGCATATGCGCCCGCCATCTCTTTGTATACAAAACCAGCACGCATAAGCAACTGTGCATTCTTTGCTACTTCGTCGCCTGATACTGTTTTACTTGTCCGGGTAAAAAGTTTCGATGTTCTCATGATTCTCGTTGCCTCTTGATTATTGTTATACGTAGCTATGCATAAAAAATAGTTACCGCCGAGGCGGCATGAGAGTAACGATGATTTTATACTGCTGCGTCATTTCAGACGTATTGTATCATGAATGGGCCTTTGAAAGAGGGCTGCCTCACATAAGAAAACGTCTACTGTACAAAAATATATAACAGCATGAAGGCGATACCGTTTTTAATCGCATGCACACCGATCGTCGGCCAAATACTGTTCGTTTTTTCCCGGATAAAGCACAGCACGAACGAGAGTATGAACGTATCGATTGCCGCGACCCAAAGTAGCGGCGCACCGCTGTCAAACTGCAAATGGAGCACGGCAAAGAGTACGCTCGTAATTAGAGCCGTTGGCACAAAACGCAGCTTGCTGCGAAGGCCGCTGAAGATAAAGCCCCTGAAAACCACTTCTTCGGCGATCGGCGGTAAAACGACAAGGCTTATGAATATCATTAGGTATTCAGCAATGCCTGCAGGGTTATTGAAGCCCAGTTCCTGGCGTTGGTTAAGGTCGATCGACGGCAGAAAAACACTTACGATGACGACCGCCAGCATGTATAGGGCAAAATAGACGATAACACCCAAGAGGGCGATACCAATATACGAGGGGCGCGGTTTTGCAAGGCCGATCGACCGCAAACTCGCGTTTCTTGATGTAAGATAGAGAAAAATTGCGGCAAACATAGACACTTCGGCAGCGGCCGTATAAATAAACTGCCCGCTTATTGTGCTCATCCATGAGCTGATAGCAGACTCATTCATGCCGAGCGCCATCATAAAAAACACGACCGCAAACTGGAGCAACACCTGTACGCCGATTGCCGCTCCGAGAAACCCGTACAGTATGGCCGTGCCCGGACCCCATGCGACATGGCTGGTCGGAATCCTTTCCTGTTCCTGTCCCTGAGTCAGTGTAGAGTCGGCAGAAGAGGCCGCCTTAGAAGAATCGTTTGACATCGACAATCGTGATTACAATGATGAGCACGATGAGCGCAATAAATCCCGCACCGTACACTCGTTCTTCTATTTGGCGGGTCAGCGGCTTTTTCAGGAGCCGCGCAATCATCATTACAAATACCCTGCCCCCGTCGAGTGCCGGTATCGGCAGTATATTCATGATGGCAAGAGTCAGAGAAATAAGAGCGATGATCATGAGGATATATGAAAAGCCGAGTACTGAGCCGCTTTTGAGAATCATGAAGATACCTACCGGCCCGGATACTTGTTCGCTGGCGGCTGCCTGGCCATGCTGGCGCGCAACGGTATTGCCCGTGGCCGTGGCCGCGATGATACTGCCAAGCCCACGCAGCGCCGACCAAAGTCCCTGCAATGTCAATTTTGTGAACTGGCCTGTGATGCCGACTGCTACGATGGGCGCCGACCATGTCGATCGGGTTACGACATTCTCCACGGGCGCAACGCCCAAATAGCCCTTGGGACTGCCCGCCGCAATACTCTCTGTCACCGCCTTTTCACTATTAAGTCGTGTTGTGGCGGTTTTTGTCTGACCATCCCGCATGAATTCGATAGTCACCTCTTGGCCGGCCAGTGATTTCGTGACAGTCGGAAGGTCATTTTGGCCTATTTCATAGCTCTTCCCCGCCTCTGCGGTAATGGTCACGATTTTATCTTCGCTTTGCAGCCCGGCTTTCGCTGCCGGTGAGCCTGCCGTGACACCGCCGACATACACATCCTGACGAATGATCTTCGTATCGGAAGCGACGGTGAATTGATTGCTGACGAGTTTCGGCATGCCTGTCAGTGCAAGGACGGTAAAAAGTAGTACCGCTGCGACGAGATTGACAACCACCCCTGCGAGCATGATTTTCGTTTTTGCCCATGTCGTTGCCGCTCCGAAGCTACCTGGCCGTTTGTCTTCGTCATACTCACCTTTCAGTTTGACAAAGCCGCCGAGCGGCAAAAGGTTGATGGTAAAATCCCACCCGCCCTTCATCTTCTTTCGCCAAAGTGTCGGCGGGAAAAATATACCGAATTCCTCGGCGTCGACCCCGTTGCGGCGCGCCACCCAAAAGTGCCCCAGCTCATGTACTACGACAAGGCCGATAAACAGTATGAGACCGACGATCAATAACAGCATCTATCCCCCAAATCTTCGCTTACGCTTACTGTATTCTACCAAACATTCGTCCAAAGCGTCGACCGTAAAATCCGGCCAATACTCATCCCTAAACATAAGTTCGCTATACGATGCACGCCACAGCATAAAATTACTAAGCCGTTTTTCCCCGCCCGTCCGGATAATGAGATCGATCGGCGGCAACTCTGGATGATACAGGTGCTGCGCAATAAGTTCAGGGGTGATACTTTCGGCAGCATAGCCTTCGGCGACGATCATCTTCATCGCATCGACGATTTCGCTATAGCCCCCGTAATTGATGCAGGCCGCCAGCGTGCATCTAGTACCGCCGGCCGTTCTGTCTTCCGCCTCTTCGATACTTCGGACGAGAGATTTCGAAAGCTTGTCACGCGAACCGACGATGATAAGCCGTACGCCATTTTCGACAAGTTCATCAAGGTACATGAGCAACGCTTTTGCAAACTGCTGCATGAGATGGTTGACTTCCGTTTCGCCGCGCGTCCAGTTTTCCGTCGAAAAAGCATAGGCACTCACATACCGTACGCCGCGTTGGGCAGCATGAAACACTGTGTCGTGCAGCACGTCTTGGCCTTTGATATGTCCCTGTACTACCGGCAGATTGTGCTCCCTGGCCCACCGACGATTTCCGTCCATAATAAACCCGACGTGGAGCGGGGTTTGTGTATCCGACATGAGTTAGACTTTCATTATCTCGGCTTCTTTTGCCTTGGTAGCGGCTTCGACATCAGCTTTTGCCTTGCTCATCGCATCTTCAACAAGGCCGCTCAAACGCTTTGCCTCGTCGTCGCCGAGAGTCTTCTCCTTTTTCGCTTCGTCGACGGCATCGATGCCCTCATGGCGGATATTCCGGAGTGCGATCATCGCATCTTCCTGCTTACTACCAAGCTGCTTCACGATTTCGCGCCGTCGCTCTTCGTTGAGTGGTGGAATCGGCAGACGTACGACCCGTCCGTCATCGCTTGGGTTTAGGCCCAGCTGCGGATTATCACGGATAGCGCTCACGATTTGTTGCAGATTTCCCGGATCATACGGGGTAATCTGGATAAGCTGTGCTTCTGGAGCTGTTACGTTCGCGATATGCATGAGTGGTGTCGGCGCGCCGTACACATCGACCGTTACGCCGTCAAGCATGGTGGCGCTCGCCCGGCCGGTCCGGATAGTCTTTAACTGTTCATGATAGTGATCAACTGCTGCGGCAAACTTTTGTTTCGCCTGGTCAACAACTTGCTGTGGGTCCATTCATGTCCTCCAAATGTTTGTGGCTTATAGTATACAGGCAAACTGCTCCGGCGTTAATACCACCAATCAATGTCGCCCGATCCTACCGATCGACAGCGATAAGTGATAGACACTACCGGCTACAGCGTTTGGAAGGTGGGAACAGGTTGCTGATTCAATGCTTTGTTATGTATCAAAAAACACAATATTGCAATAAAAGTTACATAAGTATAAAATAAATAAAAATTAGTTCCTGAAATGGAGTCAGGGATGGAGTTTGAGTCCCAGCCAACACATATTACTCCCGAGCAATTCGCTGATACGCTAAAGCCGGTAAAAGCGGAGCTGCGGGATGTGTTTTATACAGTACCCCAACACAGTACGCACCACACCGACATTTACACTCCGGAAGTATACCTCGGCGCACTTGTCAGTGAAGGCCTCCAAGGGCGATATGACAAAAGCAAGGGAATGCGAAAGTCCGGAACCACTGTCTTTGTCGAGCCGAACGGCGCGTTGTGGGCTCTCGGTGCAACGGAAGACAAACGAATGCTCATGCACTTGTGGCGCCTTACTTCCGAAGACACGGCCAGACCAGCTAGTATCCTCGCCGATCCAACAATCGATTGGAAGCCGGAATTAATCAGACGTATCCACCACAAAAACCGGCCTCACCGACTTGCGAAAGCGGTAGCGGGTGTCGTACTGGGCGCGATCGGAGTAGCGGGTGCGGTTATGGCACCTTCTCTGCTGTCTTCAGCGGAGAAACCGCCCGCAGCGGCAATATCGCCGAATCTCGTCCCTACACCAACCATGACCCCGAAGGCGACTCCGATGGAAACGCCGAAAGCTACCATGACCCCCACCCCAGCCCCAGCGACGTCTCCCGTAGAATCAGTCACCCCACCGCCGAGTCCCGAGCCCGAACCAGCTATAGTTCCACCGACCGATATTACGATGACCACATGGAATATCTACTACAAAAACCGTAAAAATATCAAAGCGACCGTCACGGATCTCATGAAAGAAGTACGCGACCCGGATAACCCTGATAAGATACTCCGACCGGCCAGCCAAATTATCGTCCTGCAAGAGGCAACCAGGGCCAGAGAAAAACTCGCTAAAATTGCACGTGACAACAATTATGGGATATACCCTGGGCCCGATGCCAAGCATCTATGGAAATTACAGATCTTATGGGACAAAAATCGTCTCAGCGTCGTCGAGAAACACGCCATTATCGCGCCCTCCGACCCCGGGCATAAGCGTATTATAAGCTGGGTAATTTTCAAGGAAAACAAAACCGGCAGGATATTCGCCGAGGTTGCCATGCATGCGCCGCACCAGGTCGACAGCAAGGGCCTGCCAAGCAAAAAGAAAGCGTCCGTGAAAGCTCATGGGCGCTATACTCAAAAGCTCACCAATATCGTAAAAGATTTGCAGTCAAAGGATATACCCGTATTCCTACTCGGCGATGGCAATGTCGCCTCCGAAGTAGACAACGAAAAATGCATCACGAAAACATTCTTCTGCCAGCGTCTCGGCTCACTCATGGTGGACATGTGGCTTGAGACAAATACCAGGAAAGCGGATAAAGTCAGCACACATGGCAATAGCACGCGTAAGATCGATTATCAGTTTCGTAGCGAGACCGACGCGACACGCGTCGATATTACTTTGGGGAGTGTATACAGTAAAAACCAAAAACCGAAAGGAGGAGCTGGAGGCTCAGACCATAAACCGGTCATCGCTACCTACCGATTTAGCGACGGGAGGTTAAAACAAGAGGCGCTTCCCTTGCCTATCAACCTTGATGGCGTCAACAATGAACGGGACGTTGCTGCCTCGAGCGGCGGGCTCATAAAAAGCGGCCTAGTGTACCGATCGGCCAAATTGGAAGATGCCACATCAAAAGACCGGGCTGAGCTCGCTGCTATCCTCAGAAACGGCTTTATCGTCGATCTGCGCACCACGAAAGTGCGCGCCAAAGACCCTGACAAGCCAGTGAAAGGTGTCGCCGACCTTAACCTCCCTGTCGATTCCGCGTCAAGTGCCAAAACGTACGTCAAAGAGTTCGTAAACGACGCGTCGAATCGCAAAGAGTTCGGCGAAGCGATCGCCAAGATCGCCGAGGCGAGGGGCTCCGTGCTCATCCACTGCACTGCCGGCAAAGACCGTACCGGCTGGCTCGTTGCGATGATCATGTACTCACTCGGTGCGAACGACAAACAAGTCATGGCTGAATATATGAAAAGTGAGGAATTGGGCGCGAACGTTGATGAGGCATGGCTCAATGCCGGTCTTAAGGAAGCCGTAAAGAAGTACGGCTCCGTCCAAAACTACATCAAAAAAGGATTGGGCGTCAGCGATGGGACCATTGCGAAGCTCCAGGCCAGACTCAAGGCATAGAAGCGGGCTGTCCTTATGAAATACCCCTGCACGTAACAGGGGTATTTTGTTGTCGCAATAGTTTCGAAAAAAAGAATCTTACGCGACTTCACCAAGCGCAATGCGGCTGAAGCGGCGCACCACGATGTTCTCACCGAGACGGGCGATGTGCTCTTTGACATAATCGCCGACGGTCTGGTCGGGGTTTTTGATGAACGGCTGTTCGAGCAGGCATAGCTCCGCAAAATATTTGCCCAGCTGCCCTTCGACAATCTTTTCCTTCATCTCTTCCGGCTTGCCGGCAAGGCTGTCAGACGCAAGTAGTTCCTGCTTCTTTGCTTCGCGCACGTCAGCCGGGATATCTTCGGCGCTGACGTATACTGGTGCGCTGGCCGCGACATGCATGGCGACATCTTTCAGAAGACTCTGGAATATTTCGTTGCGCGCCACGAAATCAGTCTCGCAGTTCAGCTCCACAACGACGCCGATACGGTTATCGTGGTTATACGTACCGACCAATCCTTGGCGGGCCTCGCGCTCACCGCGCTTCTCCGCTTTGGTCATGCCTTTCTTGCGCATCTCCTTGAGCGCGGCGTCGAAATCACCGCTCGCCGCTTCCAGCGCTTGCTTGGCGTCAGTCATGCCGACACCGGTCAGTTCGCGCAGCCGTTTGATGTCATCGATCGAAATAGCCATAGTAGTTCCTCCGTATTAGTACCCGTGCAGGTTTATTTTTCTTCTTTTGCGGGCGCTTTTACGCCTTTTGCCTTGCCCGCTTCGACGGCCGCCTGCATGTAGTCGGCCACGAGTTGCAATGCCTTGATTGCATCGTCGTTGCATGGGATCGGATAGGTAATCTGCGTCGGGTCGGCGTTGCTGTCGCAGATACCAACGACAGGCAGCTTGAGCTTGATCGCTTCGCGTACGGCATTCACGTCGTTCACGATGTCAAACACGACGACCGCACCCGGACGGGCATTCAGCTGCTTGATACCGCCGTACAGTACGTTCAGCCGTTCGATTTCTTCCTGGAAACGCTGCACTTCGAGCTTGTTGTATTTCGCGGCAAGCTCGCCGCTCTCCATTTTCGCTTCGAGCTCAACCAGCCGCTTGATCTGCGTACCGACTGTATTCCAGTTGGTCAGCATGCCGCCGAGCCAGCGCTCGGTGACATACGGCATGCCGGTGTCTTCGGCGAGTTTCTTGACGATATCCTGCGCCTGGCGCTTCGTACCGACGAAAAGAATCTGGCGGTTTTTTGCGGCCACGTCCTGCAGGAAATTCAGTGCTTCCTCCAGTTTCGCCGCCGTTTTCGTCAGGTCGATGATGTGGCTGCCGCCGCGTTTGCTGTGGATGTACGGCGCCATTTTCGGGTGCCAGCGCTCGGTTTTGTGGCCGAAGTGCGCCCCGGCTTCGAGTAGTTTTTTGAGATCGATGTCTGCCATCGGGAACATGTCCTTTCCTGAAAGGCTTCATCACTTTGAAAAGTGATGCGCAAATCCTTTCACACCGGGCGGGGTACCGTCATGTGCCTGCACGGCTACATTCAGGAGGATTCCTCCCCGCACCTGCTTAATTAGTTACTGTGTAATAGTAACAGATTACCCTGTATGATACAACCGAATTATACAATAAAGCCGGGTCCACGCCACTGACGCGCCACGACAACTTCCTGAGGCATACATTTGCCCACAATATCATCCAGTTCCTGCCTTATGGCCGTATGACCGTCGATAACAGTATGTTCTAGTGTCCGTGCGGGGCCGCTGCCGATGACGTTTCCGTTTTTATCTTTATAGTATCGCATTTCACCCCCCACGATGCCGGGATTTCCGGTGCTGCCGCCTACCATCTTGGCGGCCTCCGTCATTAGTTGCATGACGATATCCCTTCGATATTCATCTGGCTTGCTCGCAAAGCGGGGTATCTGGGC
Source organism: Candidatus Saccharimonadota bacterium (assembly GCA_036782475.1). GTDB lineage: Bacteria > Patescibacteriota > Saccharimonadia > Saccharimonadales > UBA4665 > JAGXIT01. The sequence continues at coordinate 9,921 of DAIPYY010000004.1, read as the reverse complement.
CGTGCGCCAGCCTTCTGCCCTGGATATTTCTGCATCAACGCTTGTCGCCAAATCTTCCGCAGAGTTTACCGCTCCATATTCCCGCACCGGCTGTGAGTGGCTGTGCGCCATATCTCTCGCCTGTATCGTCCGGTGTATAGCGTCAAAAATATCCCCAGGAGTAAGCTCTTCGGAGTACTCAAAGCGTTCAGTGAAGTACGCCCCCGTGATATTGCCGGTCCGTTTTCGCTCCAAGCCATGTCCGAGCATCTCGTGCACGAGCACCGTAGACAGTACGTCCGACATATTAGTGCCAGTGCCCTCGGCAAGTTCGTGTATTGCCTGCATATTCACATATGTAGCATCTTCAGTATTGGTTCCCAGAGCCTGTTTACCATGAGCCTGTTTACTACCCCTGTTGGCTTGCCACTGCATATCATTGATAAGCACCACTCGTGATCCTGCCAGTGCTCCGCCCGAATATTGGTCAATTATGTCTAGCGTCTTCGCCACAGTCTCGATATCGGGTGCTTCGCTTGGCTGGCCCATCTCGTACACGTCATACCCCGTCTCCATCTGCACCCCTTCAACTGCCGGGGTGAAGCTATGTTTTGCGGTGATCATCATATCCCCCGGCGCGGGTTCTTTGTCCATAATGAACTCTACGTCATCAGGAATATTACGCCACCAGGAAAGGTATGTCGCTTTCTGCACAGCATCCAAAGCACAGCTACGCAGCGCTTTCTGCTGAACCATGGGGTCTTGTATATCAAGCGACGCTTTATCGTCAAGCATTATATAGGCATTTGCAATTTCTCCCGGTTCCGCCGCTCGCATAGGAAGGTTTGCGACCGACGCCTCAAACAGCTGCGCGTAGTACTGCGATGTTGTTTCTCCGTCAGGAAAACCTGAACGCGTTATATCAATCGACTCGGGGTCGGATAGGTAGGTTTGAGGACGACTTTGGGTGAGCGTTTCCATTTGTGTGTTTTATGAGAGCCTACATATTATATTAGCAAATTATACTATTTTTGTCAATACTAGTACTTAATAATAGCCGCCGCTTGACCCGACGGTAACAGAGATGATATAATCTCACGCAACTGCATGGGATACGCTGACTGCGGGCCGCTCGCCGCTAACCAGCTGCCACGCATACGACTATCACCAACCGAGCAAGAGGATATATCCTATGAAAAAAGATCTTCACCCGAAGAACTACCGCCTGGTCGTCTTCCAGGATCTCAATAACAACCATACGTACCTGACCAAGTCGACCGTCGCCACCGACGAGACAACTACGCTTGACGGCGTCGAATACCCGCTTGTCAAGGTCCATATCACCGGCTCAAGCCATCCGTTCTACACCGGTGAGGAGCGCGTACTCGACATCGAAGGACGCGTCGACAAATTCAAGGCCCGCGCCGAAGCCGCCGCGAAGGCCCGCGAGGCACGCATGGCCGCTGCCAAAAAGCAGAAAGCCCGCGCCGTCGCCAAGACCGAAGAGGCCGAAAAAGCCGACGAAAAATAGCTACGAAGCCTTGAAACCGCTGGGAAACCTATATTTCCCGGCGGTTTTGTTTATACTTGATACAGTAAGGAACTAATCTCTCATGGACACGAAAGAACTGGCACTGCGCGATGAACTCTCTGCCCTGCAAGCAAAGCTGCAGGACACTGCTATATTCTCCGACCCTTCATACCCGAAATTGGCAAAGCGTCAGGCATATTTAGAGTCGACTATAGCCCTGTTCGACGAGAGAAAAAAGCTGCAGACCGATTATGAATCCGCCTCGTTCCTCGCCGAAGCCGGCGATGAGCTTGCCTCACTGGCTGAAGAAGAAAAAGCGCAGCTCGAAGAAGCGCTTATCGAGAACGAGCAGCAGCTTGCCGAAGCGCTTACCCCCAAAGACCCCAACGATGACAAAGACGTCATCGTCGAAATCCGGGCCGGCGCCGGGGGCGACGAGGCGTCATTGTTTGCCGCCGAGCTCTATCGCATGTATATACGCTGGGCTGAAATGCACGGGCACAAAACCGAGCTGGTCAGCGAAAGTCCGAGCGAAGTCGGCGGGTTCAAAGAAATCATCTTCGCTATGCGCGGCGACACTATGTATAAACAAATGAAATTCGAAGCGGGCGTCCACCGTGTCCAACGCATCCCCGCGACCGAAAGTCAGGGACGGATCCATACGTCGACCGTGACGGTCGCCGTGCTGCCCGAGGCCGAAGAAACCGACATCGAGATCAACCCGAACGACCTCCGCATAGACGTTTTTCGCAGCGGCGGACACGGCGGGCAGAGCGTGAACACGACCGACTCTGCAGTACGCATCACGCATCTCCCCACAGGTATCGTCGTCGCGAACCAGGACGAAAAATCCCAAATCAAAAACAAGGCGAAAGCGCTCAGCGTGCTCCGCTCACGCCTGCTTGCCATGAAAATCGAAGAAGAACAGAAACAACTCAGTGATGCCCGGAAGAAACTTATCGGCAGCGGCGATCGGAGTGAAAAAATCCGCACCTATAATTTCCCGCAGGATCGCATCACCGACCACCGCATCGGCTACAGCCGCAGCAATATCCCCGCCGCCATGAACGGCGATATAGACGACTTACTCGAAAAACTGGCAGAATATGAACGCCAGCTTATCAATGAGGACAGTTAAACAATGCATGTACTTGTCACCGCTCGCAGCGGAGCCGGTAAATCGACTGTTTGTAGCACACTTCAGGAAATGAACTTCCCTGCGTTCGACGCCGACCGTATAGACGGCCTGGCCGGCTGGGTTGACGTGCGGAGCGGCCATCCAACGGAGGTCGATTACTCCAAAGCGATCGATAAAAGAAAAACCAAATGGCTCTGGGCAGAGCCGGTGCTCAATGACTTCCTTGCCGCGAATGACTCCTCTATTCTGTGTGGAAGCGCCGACAACCAAGTAGAGTTTTATCCTTTGTTCGACCGAGTTATATTTCTAAGCATCCCACCAGCTGAACAACTCCGGCGCATACACAGCCGAGCCGAGGGTGAATACGGAAAAGCGCCAGGCATGGCCGAGCGCATCGTGACCGAACAAGCCCGCCTGCTCGTTCAGTCCCGCGAACTTGGGGCAACTATCATGAACGCGCACCGCCCGCCCGAGGCTATCGCCAGTGATATTAGTAAGCATCTAAAATGACCATCGAGACTTGGCTGCAAGCGGCTGTAACCACCCTCCAAAATGCCGGCATCAGCACCGCGCGGCTCGACACATTGGTACTTTTGGCGGACGAAATCGGTCAAGACAAATCATGGATACTTGCCCACCCTGAATATATTTTACAGATTGAAAAGCGTAAAAAATTGAGTACAAAAATTACTCAAAGGGCAAAACATATCCCCCTCGCCTACATCCGCGGCCGTGCCGAATTCTACGGGCGGGATTTCGCAGTAAACGAGCACGTTTTAGTACCCAGGCCGGAAAGCGAAAGCCTGATCGAATTACTAAAACAGGCCGTCGGTCGTGGTGCCTGGAATACCCTTTTCGATGTTGGCACCGGCACCGGGTGCCTGGCTATTATCGCCAAGCTTGAGCTGCCGGACATGGAAGTATATGCCGTAGACATTGACGAGAATTGCCTCGCCGTAGCCAGGAATAACGCCAAGGCACTTGGCGCCAACATACGACTCCTGCGCGGCGACCTGTTACAGCCCCTCCAACGGTCAGGGGGCAAGACGCAAGACTCCATTATTCTTGCAAACCTGCCCTACGTGCCTACTGATTATCCTATAAACACCGCTGCAGGCCATGAACCGCCGCTGGCGCTTTTCGGGGGCCGGGACGGGCTAGACTATTACCGTACGATGTTCATGCAAGCAGCTTCGTTACCTACGCCGCCGACCGCCATTATCACCGAATCTCTTCTGGAACAGCATCATGAGCTGGATCGTATTGCCGGGTGTGCCGGATACGCCATCCAGACAGTGGATGGCCTGGGCCAACTTTTCATGACAAGACAACAGAAAGAGTAGTACGTACCTAGTCAGTCGGTGCGGTACCAAGCTTGAGCTTGAGCGTTATAGTGTCGTTACCCCTGACTACCGTTAGTTCGACCGTATTGCCCGGCTGGTATTTACCGAGTATCGAAGCGATGCTCGCACGCTCGCCGATGCTCACGCCGTCGATTTTCGTGATGACATCACCCTCTTTGACACCGGCTTTCTCGGCAGGGCCACCGGAGATGACAGAACTCTCCTGCCCTCTACTCTCCGGGATGAATGCGCCGCGGGAAACTTTGAGATCGTATTCTTTCGCAATATCGTCGGTTAGCATCGCATAGCGGACTCCCATATACGGACGGACGAGCTTGCCCGTGTCCTTCACGCTCTTGATAAGGCCTATGACGTTATTAATAGGGATGGCAAAACCTACATTCTGCGAATCACTGGCGATAGCGGTGTTGATACCGACGACCTCACCGGCCAAATTGACGAGCGGACCGCCAGAATTACCCTCGTTTATCGCTGCGTCGGTCTGGAAAAGATCGTCGAGACTTTCTATAGACGAAGAGCTGGAACCGTCGCTTGCCTGTATGCTGCGCCCGTAGCCGGAAATGATGCCACTGGTGACAGTGTTCTGGAACTGTCCGAGGGTATTGCCAATAGCAACAACTGTGTCGCCGACGCTCATGGTGCTTGAATCACCGAGTGTGGCCGGCGTCAGCGTTTCACCTTTTTTGTCCTCAACTTGCAGGAATGCGATATCGAGACTATCGTTCTCGCCCGTTCTGCCAACCACCTTAACATCCTCGAGTACCGTCCCATCGCTGAGTGTCACACTTACCGACGTCGTGCCGGAAGGCACTACGTGCCGATTGGTGATAATCAAGCCGTCAGAGGTCAAAATGATGCCGGTGCCGGCACTCTCCTGTGTCTGAGAGCCGGAGCCATAGCCGAATAGATAGGCATAAGGGTTCGTAATCGTGCTACTCGTCTGGCTCGTCACGTTGACCGACACGACACTCTTGCCGACGGAGGATGCGATGCTGCTGATGACATTACTGTCATTTTTAAGGATGGTTTTTTGCTGCACGATGCTTTGGCCGCTACTCGTAGAACTGTTGCGGCTTGCCCCGCCCAGCCAGCCGCCAAAGAAACCGAGTACCAGAATGACGATACCCGTTAGTGCACGGCTAAACATATGAGCTTTTCGTTGATCCTTTTCCGGGGCTGCCTCAGAAACCTTTTGCGACGTTGTGTTTTTACTTACCGTCGAATCTCCGGTCGCTTTTTGAGCAGCCTGGTCCGCAGCTTCGGTGGCCGTAGCGTTTACATTACCCTCAGTTTCTTCCTTCATACCACTCCCCCCTTTACGACTTACGCTTATACAATGATACTCCCACCGTGAAGCCAGTGGAAGAATACAAGCGATCCCCAGATGATCAACAATATTGCCGCACCAATAAAGATGATCTGGCGGCGCACCAGGACGGATAGCCGATCGAAATGATCAAGGTAGTATAGCGTACCAAAAAGCAATGCTAGGGACACTAGCAGTAGTGTTGGCTGAGCGATTACCCAATAAAACACCAGCCAGTGGCCGAGCACCCACGTAAGAGCCGCGCCGAAGTATCCCCATACATACGCAAGAAGCCGGGTGTGCGGCTCGTCGAAACTATAAAAGAAATGGTGTGCGGCAAAATAGCAAAGCAGGCCCGTCGCGACGACCAGCACTGCCAGCGGCGCATTGGGCCACACGGCGAACAACGCCATAAGTCCTACGGCGAATCCTACGAGTGCCTGCATGGAAACGGCGAGTGTACTGACCCGAGGTTTCAGCACGATAAGCCATAGCGCCCACAGCACTGCGTACGCGAGACGGTACCAGCCGTTGGGCGCCTCAAGCATACAACCAAGCGTCGAGAGCCCTACGATGATATCGATTGCATTGGTGCGAAGATTGGCCAACCAAAAACGCGGACGTACCGCAAACATCCGCCATTTGCTCAAGATAATCAAAGCGAACGCTACCCAGCCCAGAGATACTTTGACCAATATCACTACCGAAAGCGGAAGAAGAATGTTGAGGAGGATATATATGGCATGCGCAAAGCCGCGGCTGGGTTTAATCTTCTGTATAAGTGGTCTCATTTCGCAAGTAGTATAGCAAACTTTGCACTGCTCGGCACACTTACTCCGGCCGGTAAGGTGGTTTTTGCCGTTACCTGGTATCGTTTCTCCAGATAGTGCTTCGTGTATGGGGCACTGCCGCCAGTGAGGTCGACCAGTGTTACAGCATTGTCCCTACTGTTATGTTGCGATGTGGTGCTAACGACTCCAGCTACCGTTGAATAGCCGAGTTTTGTCAGTGTTTCTTGGGCGTCATCTGCTGCTGCCTGCGTCGACGCGACAGCCACGACGGCCGCATTCTCTTTCGCCAGATAGCCGTCTCGCATATGGGGCCGGATATATGCCTGTATATCGGAATATGCCTCATATCCGCGGGTCGGTCTGACGACGGAAATCGTACCGACCTGGTCGGTTTTCACGAGACGATGTTCGGCGGATGCGAGATCGAGAGACAGTATCTCGCTATCGGTAATCTCTTTGGAGATGCGATAAAGCCGCATCGCTGCCGTCGTAGTGATATCTGTATAAATATTATCGCCGAACGCATTGATGAGTGACTCAAGTTTCGTGGGGTCGCTAAATGTGCCGAAACTCAATGCCTTGTCTTTAAGTGCCATGATGAGCTGACGCTGACGTTCCGAGCGTGCGAAATCGGATGACGTATGACGTGAGCGTGCATAGAGCAGCGCCTGTTTGCCGTCCATATGCTGCTCACCGGCCGGAGCGAGCACACTACTATCGCCATTCTCCCAAGCCATTGTCGGGTCAACGAGAGCTGATTTGACGTTGATATTGACTCCGCCCACGCTATCAACCGCTTGTTTAAACGCCTTGAAATCGACGAGCACATGGTAGTCGACCCGGACGCCAAGCACCTGGCTGATCGCAGTATCAAATGTCGCGAATCCTGCATCAATCGCTGTTTTGTCGGTATTTTTCGCACCGCTCTTTTTCAAAAAGCTGTATTTGCCGGCACTATAGGCTGCATTTATTTTCTGGTATTCCCCGTAGTAATCGTTTGGCATTTTTATCCAGAGATCGCGTGGCACGCTGACCATGGCGGCCGTACTGTTTACCGGATCGATGCTCATGATGATAATGGTGTCCGTCAAATCACCGCCGCTGTGTCCGGTGCCACCGATACCCAACAGTGCTATATTGACCCTCCCGTCGCCTTCATTTCCAAGTGCGCTCGGGGAAACCTTGGCGGAAGTCAGCGCCGGAACCGTCGTCGATCCGCCAAGCACCCTGTTGGCAGCCGCATAGCCGCGCCACGCCAAAAAGCCGGACAAAAGAAAAACCACCGCAAGCGTTCCGACCACGACCCTCTGCGCGCCACGCACGAACGATTTGCGCCCTACCGTCAACGGGAGGCGCTCCGGTGCCTGATACGCAGGCAGCGGGTACCGCGGTGCCGCCGAAGGAGCAGCCGCCAGCTGAGAAACGGATGTCGGAGTAGCTGTCTGTGATGCGCGCGCTACCTGTCGAGTCGAGCCTGTATGCTCATAGACACGCCTGTGCCGGGGTGACTGTACCGGTGTACGCGCTACCCTCGCACCGGCCGCCATATCCAGCAGATGGCCTCTGCCCACCGCATCACGATACGTTGTCGTCGTTTTATAATCCATGTTTGTTTTTTGTGCTACCTAGAGAATTATACCGATCTGCTAGTGGTATCGCAACGGTTTTCCACAGAAAAAATGTTGTAAGAATGGCATGGCATTTCGCTACTGTTTCCGGTATAGTTAGGGAGATGCAAGACGATTTTCACTCCCCTAAGCCGGTTGCGCCTGCGCCCGAACCCATAGCCGATATAGTTCCACCGGCCCCTACCTCAACAGAACCACCCCACGTCACCGCTACACTCACTCCCCGGCCCGTCGACTCGGACACCGAAAAAAAAGAGCATAAGGCGGATATCAAAAACACGATAGTATCGGTACTTATCCTACTGATGGCGCCTCTCATTGCCGTATTTCTTACCGCTTTTGTGTTTCAATCATATCAAGTCGATGGTCCGAGTATGGAAACGACACTGTACAACAATGACCGCCTTATCGTCTGGAAAGCACCGCGCACGCTCGCTCGCATCACCCACCACCAATACGTCCCCAATCGCGGCGATGTCATTATCTTTGATGAACCGGGATTGGGCATCGAAGACGGTAGTGGCACCAAACAGCTGGTGAAGCGAGTAGTGGGACTGCCGGGAGAGAGAGTGGTTATCAAAAACAGCGAAATCACTGTATATAGCACCGCGCATCCGGAAGGATTCGACCCTGACAAGACACTTCCCTATGGCAGCGAGCATTCATTCCCTGTTACAGAAGATGATGTCGACGTTACACTAACCTCAACACAGCTCTTCGTACTCGGTGACAACCGGACTAATTCACTCGATTCGCGGGCATTCGGACCGATCGAAACACACCAGGTCGTCGGCAAGCTGGCCATGCGCATCCTGCCTCTCAGTAAAGCGAAGATTTTTTAGGTCGACTCTCGTCTGGTAGCCTACCGCTCAAGTTCGCTCAAGATTCGGGCGAGATCATCATCAGAGGAAAAGCTTATTTCTACTCGGCCGCCGTGTGCGGTCCGACGGATTTGCACCGGAGCTTTATATCGCTTCGAGAGGCGTTTTGTCTCTGGTGTGTCCGTCGCGACGCGCTTCGCCGCCTCTTTCGTCTCTGCGAAGCCTTCCTTGAGAGAAGTGACGAAACGCTCAGCTTGTCGTACTGACCATTCGTGTTTGATAATCAATTCGAGCAATTCCTGCTGCCGCTCTTCATCACCCTTCAGTGATAATATCTGTCGGGCATGACCCTCGGTAATAGCACCCGCTATCAATGCTTCTTTTGCTTCTTTCGGTAGTTGCAGCAGCCTCACGATGTTGTTGACGGTCGAGTTCGCCTTGCCCAGGCGTTTCGCTATGTCGTTGTAGCTGATATTGAACTGCTGATGCAGCCGTTCGATCGAAACCGCCTGCTCCAAACTGCTGAGGTCGACACGCTGCACGTTCTCGATAAGCGCTAGCTCCAGCCGCTCAAGCTCGACGCTTGTGCGCACCAATGCCGGTACTGTTTTGAGTCCTGCCAATTTCGCCGCACGCCAGCGGCGCTCTCCTGCGATGATGACATAGCCGTCCCCGTCCGGGCTAACTACCAGGGGCTGCACTATCCCAAACTGCTTGATGCTTTCCGCCAGTTCTTCCAGTGCCTCCTGGTCGAACGTCGTTCGCGGCTGGTGAGGGTTCGGCGCAAGTTTCGCAGTCGACAGTTTTTGTACCCGTTCGCCCGCTTCGACCAACAGTGACGCATCAAAATCCTCGGGGATAAGCGCGCCCAATCCTTTTCCTAGTCCAGTTTTAGATCCTGGCACGTTTCACTACCTCCCCCGCGAGCGCCTTATAGGCTTTCGCGCCTTTACTCCATTTATCGTGTTCGAAAATTGTCTTGCCATAGCTTGGCGCTTCCGCCAAACGGATATTTCTCGGTACCACAGTATGAAACAGTTTATCTCCAAAGTATCCGGCGACTTCTTTTTGGACTTGTTCGCTCAGCACCGTACGTTTCGTATACATCGTAAGCACCACACCAAAAATCTCCAAGCTAGGATTCAGGCCGCGCCGCACGAGCTGAATCGTATGCATTAGCTGCCCCAGCCCTTCAAGCGCGAAATACTCTGCCTGCACGGGGATAAGCACGCCGTCCGCCGCCACGAGTCCGTTGACAGTAAGCAAGCCTAGTGCCGGAGGACAGTCGATAATCACGACGTCGGCTTCCACTTTTTTTAGTACATCCGCCAGGTGGAACTCACGTCTCTCAGTGCTCACGAGG
>DAIPYY010000003.1:0-25196 GCA_036782475.1 Candidatus Saccharimonadota bacterium | reverse complement strand
ACTGTCATGCGCCGACCCATTACTACTGGGGCCGCTACGACGAGTATATGAAAAATCCTGGACTCGGGCTGTTCAATCCCATCGGCCGGTTTTTCCTATGGCTGCTCGTCAAGCCGCTCAGGCGTTGGGATTTCAAAGCCGCTCAGCGACCGGATATCATAATCGCGAATTCGACGCACATCCAAAAGGAGATAAAAAAGTACTACCGCCGCGACAGCACCGTCATATTCCCGCCGGTCTACATGGAGCGGTTTATGAAGCACGAGAACGCCCGCCGGAAACGTCGGGGATTCATCATCTCCGGGCGGCAGACACCATACAAACGCTTTGACTTGGCTGTCGTGGCCTGCACAAAGCTCGGTCTCCCCCTCACGGTCATCGGCGACGGGCCCGACCATGGCCGCTTGCGTAAACTGGCCGGCAAGACAGTAACCTTTCTGGGGCGCGTCAGCGACGAGGTGGTCGAGGAAGAGTTCGCGAGCGCCGAAGCGCTCATATTCCCCGGCCTCGACGACTTCGGCATCACCCCGGTCGAAGCGATGGCGAGTGGCACGCCGGTCATCGCCTATAAAGCCGGCGGAGCGCTCGACTATATCCGTCCGGGCGTAACGGGACAGTTTTTCGAGCGCCGCTCGGTCGCATCGCTCGGAGGCGTCCTGAAAAATTTTGACAGTGGCCGTTACAGCAGCGCCGCCATCCGTGCTGTAGCGCAGCGATTTTCGAAGCAGACATTCCAGAAGACGATGGCCGACTTCGTGAAAAATGCCTGGAAGCAGCACGGTAAATAACACTTTTGACTATTTCAACCATCCAATGTGGTGTCATTTTTTTGACACCACTTGCGGTTGCTGCGACCGGATTGCTTTGCGACACTGGTATTCGTCACATAAAACATACAGAAGGAGATTTCTCATATGTGCGGTATTGTTGGATATATCGGTGAAAAGACTATCGGGCTCGACGTCGTATTGGCGGGACTGCGGGCACTCGAATATCGTGGATATGACTCCGCCGGAGTCGCCTATGCCGACGGCGGAAAACTAAAAGTAGAAAAGCAGATCGGCCGTGTCGACAGCCTCACCGCAGCGCTTGGCGCAAAAGTTCCGCGTGCAAATACAGCCATCGGCCATACCCGCTGGGCTACTCACGGGGCACCGAGCAGCGCTAATGCTCACCCTCATTACAATACGGATCGATCAATCGCCGTCGTCCATAATGGCATCATCGAGAATTACGCCGAGCTGAAAGAAAAGCTGCAGACTCTCGGCTATACGTTTTCATCAGAAACCGATACGGAAGTCATACCGCACCTTATCGACCACTACACCAAAAACGCCAAGACATTCGAAGAAGCGTTCCGGCGAGTACTCTCCCAGCTGCGCGGTGCTTACGGCCTGCTTGTCATGACAACGGCCGAGCCTGACAAGTTATATGCCGCCCGACTCGGCAGTCCGCTCGTCCTCGGCATCATCGATGGCAGCGGCGCGATTGTCGCATCTGATCCGGTGGCAGTACAGAGTCATACTAAACAGGTCGTTTTCCTGAATGACCATGAGTATGCCGTCGTTGAACGTAGCAGTGCTTACCATTTACACAATCTCAAAGCAGCGAAGCCAGTACATCGAGCCGCTGAAACCCTCGACTACGATGCTAGCGAACCGCAACTTGGCGATTACCCGCACTTCATGCTGAAGGAGATTTTTGAAGCGCCACAAACCATCCAGGCAGCCACGCTTGGGCGTATCAAGCCCGGCAGCATCGAGGTGAAGCTCGGCGGCCTTGAAGACGTCAAAGAACAGCTGCGCTACATCGACCGTATCGTCGTGGTCGCTTGCGGTACCTCGTACTACGCTGCCCTCGTCGGCGAATATCTCATTGAGGAAATCGCCGGCATTCCTGTCGAGGTCCAGCTGGCAAGTGAGTTTAAATACCGGAACGAGCCGTTTTCGCGCAGTACCGCGCTTATCGCCGTATCACAGTCGGGCGAGACGGCTGATACGATTGCCGCTATCAAGAAAGTTGAGAATTACGGTGTACTCAGGCTTGGTATCGTCAATGCCGTTGGCAGCACCATCGCGCGACTGACCGATGCCGGTATCTACTGCCATGCCGGTCCCGAACGGGCCGTCGCCAGCACGAAAGCGTTCACCGCGCAGGTCACGGTCTTCGCGCTTCTCGCGCTTTACTTGTCCGAGGGCAACACACCGCTATACAAGCCACTCATCAATGAGTTGCTGGCACTCCCCGGAAAAGCCGCTGATTTACTGAAACAGAGCGAAGCAATAAAAGAAATCGCCCTGACATACGGCGACTACCGGGATTTTCTCTACATCGGACGTGGCTACGGCTATCCATGCGCACTCGAAGGCTCACTCAAGATCAAAGAAATCAGCTACGTCCATGCCGAGGGCTACGCCGCCGGCGAAATGAAACACGGCCCGCTTGCCATGATCAACCCGGAATTTCCGACGTTCGCCATCGCCACCAAGGGTGATCTGCTGGAAAAGACATTCAGCAATATCGAAGAGATCCGCGCCCGCAGCGGCCCGGTCGTCGCCATCGGTACCGCCGGACACACGGCAAAACTTGCAAAACTGGTCGACGACGTCATCGAAATCCCCGACACCCTCGATCAATTGTCGCCGCTACTTTCCGCAACGGCGCTCCATCTTTTCGCCTATCACTTTGCCACCGCTAAAGGCTACGATGTCGACCACCCCCGCAACCTCGCAAAATCCGTCACCGTGGAATAACTATTTCTGCGGCTGATTTGGGACAATTTTCTCGAAGAATGCAAGGTAGGCGTCTGCGGTTGCATCCCAATCATATTCTTTGAGTGTCGTCGCTCGTATGTCTTCTCGCTTTAGCGAAGGCTTCTGTAGCTCGTTCTTTAGCCTCGTAACATATGCACTGACGTCATCGACAGGTAGGAGCCAGCCGGTCTTGCCGTCGACGACCGCGTCGGTTACACCAGAGAATGCCCCGGCCGCTACCGGCGTGCCGCAGCTGCTTGCCTCGATCGCAACCATGCCGAAGCCCTCGAAGCCAAAGCCTTTTCGATTGGGCATTACGAATATATCTGCAGCATTGTAGAGTAAGCGGCGGTTCTCACCGAGTACATAGCCCACCATGTAGACATTATTGCCCAGTCCTCTCCGCTTAATAACTGCGCCCATCGACTCCTCTTCCTCACCCTTACCGGCAACAATACAAATGATATCCGGCACCTGTTCCACGAGCTTCGGCATGATATTTTCGACGAACCAAAAGGCGCCTTTGCGTTCGATGAGACGTCCGACGAGACAGATAGTCGGCCGATTCTCCAGGCTGATGCCCAGGGCGTCGCCAAGCCGGCGACGCAGCACAGCTCTCGGCTCATCGATGTATATATCGTCTTTGATGCCCCAGTGGATAAGACGGCGCGGAACCCCCGGGAGTTTTTCGGCAGCCTTCTCATCGGTCGCACGACTGATAACAGCCGCTCCGTCGAGACAGCGAAGTGCGGGAAAAACGATTTTCGTATAGAGGGGATTGGCATATACCATCTCGGTGCCATGGATGGTGACGACGACCGGGCAACGGAGCAACGTGCGGAGCATTACCCCCATCGGACCCATTAAGCCGTCTTGTACATAAATAATGTCCGGCCGTTCGCGCCACCCGGCGAAAAGCGCACGACATAGCAGCCACGGATAGATAAACGGCAGATATTTGTTCGCCCCGCCGAATTTGATGAGTGTCACGGTCGCTTTCGGTACGAACGCCTCATACAGCCACGCCGCGACATTCTCCATGCCGCCGACACTGGGAGGAAATTTGCGGGTAACATAGAGGATTCTCATAACAGTTGCTTAGAGGTAGTCATCCGCCTCTTTTTCGCCGATCATAACCTGGAGCTCTTTGATCTTGTCGATGTCGTCACGCGGGATTACCAGCAGCACATCGTCACTGTCGACGACGATGAGATCTTTGACGCCAGCAACGGCGATAAGCTTGTTTTTAGCGCGCGTTTTGATGAGCGTACCGGTCGTATTGATAGCCATGACGTGCGCTCCGTCGATGTGATTGCCACTGTCGTCTTCAGAAAACTGTCGAACCGACTCCCAAGTGCCGACATCCGTGTTGCGGAATGGCAGCAACAGGACGACCGCCTCCCCGCTATCCATGATATTACGCGTAACGTCTTCGGTAGGACCCTTCGCCATGGTCTCATAAATAGCGCGGACAGCTTCCTGTTCACCAGGCTTATCCATCGCGTCCCGGATTTTCATGAGCGCCTCATACCAGTCGGGACGATACTGTTTGTACGCTTCCAAAATCTTCGACGGATACCAGCAGAGATGGTTCCAGTGTGTAACGACACGAAAATTCTCGACGAGCTCACGTGTCTCGCGCACGGTGCTTTTGCGGTAATGGAACTTATCGATAATGTACGCTTCGACGTCACCGGCATCGACACTCTCGCCGATCTCGAGATAATCCGCACCCATGTTCGCTTCGGTGGCCTTCAGGCCGCCAGTGACGTATCGGCCGGTCTCCGTCACGACTTTTTCCGCCGCCTTTATCATGTCGATAAATTTTTCACGGGGTTCCCGTACCATGTCTGCCTGGACATAAAACACCGGTTCTTCCGGGTGTAACATAGCGAGCCGCATAAATGCCAGCCCCTCCCCGGGGCCACGGTCTAGTGCCGCATCCGGCTCTACGATGTAATTTCGCAAGGGAATTTGAGGTGACTGCTCGGAGACGTATTTTATAAATTTCTGCTTGGTCGAAATAAAGATATCCTCGGCCGAAAATGCCGTCAGCAGCGTTTCAATGACCTCCTGGTACGATGATTTATCGCCGATGATGGGCTGGAACTGCTTCGGCTTGTCACTCCGGCTGTATGGCCATAATTTTGTTCCCTGTCCGCCCGCAACGATCATAATCTTCATGGTGAATCTCCTCCTGCCTTCTTGTTGGTCTTATGCTTCCCCGCGCTCTTTCCGGCGCCGCTCCGGGGTCTCATCTGGTCTTTCGTAGTCATCTTCGAGCCGCCATGTCGTACCCATTTCCGGTGTCGATGTCTCGATGATATCGGTGTCGGTGATGCCCTTTAGGCGGTGTTTTTGTCCGACGAGTACACTGTAGCCTTTGCCCGGCTCCAGCTCGGTCTCTATAAGCTCGCCCTTTTCATTTTCCCATATCGCGGCAGCCCGGCCATTCATGAGCAGCCAGCTTTCTTGTTTCTTGTCGTGTATTTGCAGGCTCATACGATGGCCAGCGTTGATGTGCATGATTTTCATCATGTACGGGTAGTCCTGTGGCACAAGGTGGAGCTCATACCCCCAGGGTTTTTCAACACGTCTAACATATGGAGTATTACTAAAGTCGGCAGGATCATAGTTCGGATACGATGTCATGGCAAATCAGTCCCCTTTTCTACGCTACCTTGTATTGTAGCAGTTCTTCATATACTCCGTCGTGTTTAAAACACTACAATCTATGGAGTACAATAGACAGTACGTGCAAACAACAGAGGAGCGAATATGCAAATTGTGAGCGACATTTTTAAGGCCTACGATATCCGCGGTAAAGTTGGCAGTGAACTTACGACTGGTGTCGCAGAAGCAGTTGGCAAAGGACTGGCCGATGTCTTAGGAGAAGGTCCGGTGGCTGTCGGTCGAGACATGCGGCCGGATTCCAGGGCCCTTGCCGAGGCCGTTATCAAGGGCCTGGTCGCACAGGGCCGTGATGTCCTCGACATAGGTGAAATAACGACGGATATGATTTATTTTGCCGTCGGCCACGGCAAGCTTGCCGGCGGCGCCGTTATAACCGCCAGCCATAATCCGGGTGAGTACAACGGCATCAAACTGTGTCGTGAAGAAGCCAAGCCGATAGGTGCCGAGACCGGGCTGTTCGACATACGCGATACGATTATCGCCGATGGCTTCAAGCCGGCAGCGGCAGTACCCGGAACAGTAACATCGAAAGACATCACAGAAGACTGGGTACAGCACGTGCTTGATTTCATCGATATCGACAAGCTGAAGCCGCTGCATATCGCCGTCGACGCAGGCAATGGCATGGCCGGCAAGATTTTCCCAGAGCTTGAGCCGTACGTGCCATGGGAAGTTGAAGAAATGTATTTTGAACTCGACGGTACGTTCCCCAACCACGAAGCGAACCCCATGAAGTTTGAGACGCTTGCGGATATGATTACAAACATCAAGGAAATGAAACTGGACGGTGGTGTCGCTTTTGACGGTGATGGCGATCGTGCGTTCCTGGTCGACGAGACCGGTACCGTCCTCACCGGAGGTATAATGTCCGCGATGCTCGCCGATTATTTCCTCACTAAGTACCCCGGAAGCAGTATCGTCTATGATGTTCGCAATAGCCGCACCGTCCCCGCAGTCATACGGACGGCAGGCGGTATTCCCGTTATCGAACGCGTCGGCCATGCTTTCCTCAAGCAAAAGATGCGTGAAGTCAACGCCCCCTTCGGCGGCGAAGCAAGCGGACACTTTTACTTCCGAGACAACTGGTTCGCCGATTCGGGACTTATTGGTGCTGTCATCGGGCTGTACGTCGCAGGTCTCAGCGGCAAAAAACTCTCAGAATTACGTGAAAAATATACCCACTACGCCGCCATTCCGGAGACAAATTTCGAAGTCGAGGATAAACAGGGCGCGATGGATCGTATCGCCAAAGAGTACGCCGGGTACGATGTGGACCTGATGGACGGTGTCACTGTTACCATTGATGATAAAACTTGGTTCAATGTCCGTCCCAGCAATACCGAACCCCTGCTCCGGCTCAATGCCGAAGCAGCAGATGAAAAGAGCCTGACAAGCCTCGTCGAAAAGGTAAAAAGTTTGATTAAATAGGATTCCTACAGTAACATGAAACTTTCCATCGTCATTCCCGCCTACAACGAAGCAGCGGTCATCCGTACCTTTCATGAGCAGCTGCTCGTGCCGGAATTGAAAAAACTGTCGCTTGGCTACGAGATTATCTACGTGAACG
This sequence comes from Candidatus Saccharimonadota bacterium, assembly GCA_036782475.1. Lineage (GTDB taxonomy): Bacteria > Patescibacteriota > Saccharimonadia > Saccharimonadales > UBA4665 > JAGXIT01. The sequence goes on along the minus strand of DAIPYY010000003.1, from coordinate 18,182 downwards.
ATGGCAGTACCGACGATACGCTGGTCATATTGACCGGCATGGCGGCACGTGACAAAACCGTCCGGGTCGTTTCGCTTTCGCGCAATTTCGGGAAAGAGCTCGCGACGACCGCCGGCATCACTGCTTCGACGGGCGACGCCACGATATTGCTGGATGCCGACGGCCAGCATCCGCCGCATCTCATCGCCTCGTTCGTCAAGGCCTGGCAGAATGGCGCCCAAGTCGTGATCGGTGTCCGTGGCGATGCTCCTGATTACTCATTCTTCAAACGCCTCGGCTCAAGACTATACAACAGGCTATTCAATCCGGTGCTCGACGCCAAGACGGTCGCAAATGCGACAGACTTCCGCCTCATCGACCGAGCCGTGCGAGATGAATTCGTCAAGCTGAAAGAGCATAATCGCATCACGCGCGGGCTCATCGACTGGCTTGGATTCAAGCGATCATATGTAGCCTTTGATGCGCCCGATCGTATCGCCGGTACGCCGACATATAGTATGCGTAAACTCATGCAACTCGCGTTCCACAGCATCACCTCTTTGTCGATTCGCCCACTGCTTTGGCTTATATGGACCGGCCTCACGGTGACAATCGTCGCCCTTCTGCTTGGCGTCTTTCTGCTAATCGAACAATTCCTTATGCATGACCCGCTAGGACTCGATTTTACGGGTTCGGCGCTACTCGGTGTCTTCATATCGTTTCTGGTCGGTATCGTTCTGACTTCCGAAGGCATCCTCGGTCTTTATATCGCCAACGTCCAAGAACAATCACGCGGCCGCCCACTCTACGTCATCGATTATGCCCATTCGATCAATGTAAGCACAAAGGAGAAGTCATGAGTAAGATCTTGGTTACAGGAGGAGCAGGTTACATCGGTTCGCACACAACAGTAGAGCTGCTGAATGCAGGCCACGAAGTGGTGGTCGTCGATAACCTTTCCAATAGCAGTAGTGAATCCCTCCGCCGGGTAGAAGAAATCACCGGCAAGAATGTCGAATTTCACGAAGCTGATGTCCGCGACAGAGAAATGCTCGATGCGATTTTTAACAAGCACGATTTTGAAGCAGTCATACATTTCGCCGGCTTAAAAGCGGTTGGAGAGTCTGTCGCAAAAGCGCTCTTTTACTATCAAAATAACCTTGAATCAACGCTGACCTTGCTTGAGCGCATGGAATTTTTCGATGTTCGGAAGCTGGTCTTTAGCTCTTCGGCGACGGTGTACGGCAATCCTGAAACGCTGCCCATAACCGAGTCGGCCGCAAAGTCCGCTACCAACCCCTATGGGCAGACAAAGCTCATGATTGAGCAGATCTTGGAAGATGTCACGGCAACCCAGGAAAATTGGAACATCACTTCCCTACGCTATTTCAATCCTATCGGCGCCCATGAAAGCGGACTCATCGGCGAAGATCCCAATGGCATCCCGAATAATCTCGTACCCTACATATCACAGGTTGCGATCGGAAAACTGGCCGCCCTGAGCGTATATGGCAATGACTATGACACTCCCGATGGAACGGGTGTACGGGACTATATACACGTCGTGGATCTTGCCAAAGCACACCTTGCGGCATTGGAGCATCTCGACCATGCTAATGAGTACAAGGCATACAACATAGGCACCGGGATGGGCACCTCCGTGCTTGAGATGGTGCATGCATTTGAAACCGCCTCAGGCAAGAATGTTCCCTACAACATTGTCGCGCGGCGGCCCGGTGACATCGCCAGCTGCTATGCCGATCCATCACTCGCGAACCAAGAACTTGGCTGGAAAGCAGAAAAAACCGTCGAGGAAGCATGTCGTGATGGCTGGAAATGGCAGAGTAACAACCCCGACGGCTTCGGCACGATAGGTGAAATTTAGAGAATAATTTTGCCTAGAGCAGCGCTTGTCAAACGCGCCTTTTCGGTCACAATAGTATAGGTTGGCCGACACAGTATAGCCCAATCCTAGTTTGGGTTTATACATCTTATGCTACAAGCATAATCAACAAACGGTTAAAGGAAAGTACCCGTGATATACTATGCAAGTGAGTAAAAAAAGCGCCCCAGATTCCGATCTCTCGGTCTTGGTTCTTTGCCACGATGAAGGCTTTAAAACACATAAAACACTGCTCAATATCTTTGAGCAGCTCAAGAGTGCCGATATCGATGCAGAGGTTATTCTAAGCTTAGACTCCCCCAGTAAAGAAACTGAAGATTATATTAAGACAAACAATACATTATTTGATGAGCATAATGTCCAAATATTACGAAGCTCATTTTCCGACGAGGGCAACGCACGGAATGAGTGTCTTGAGGCAGCGAGTGGTCGCTATGTATTCTTTATTCGGGCCGGTAACTTAATCTCAAAGACATATATCAAGAATGCCTTGACTACCCTGCGCACAAAAAAGGCAGCCGCCGTACACTGCACTACAGTCGTCAAATTTTATGACAAAGCCTTCTCCCCATCAACTATATGCAAAGCCCCTCCTCTTTCAGGAGGCATATCCGGCATAATAACGAGTCTGCTAGACTCCCCACTTGCAAGTAGTCTTATTTATGAAAAATCTTTACTCGAAAAATTTTCCTTTTTCTCCGCTGGCAAAGGATATGAAAAACTTGATTGGCAACTTGTTTGCGCCCTACTGAACGCAGGCACTAAGTTCTATGGCATTGAGGAAACATGTCTTTACGTACGAGCCAAAAAACCCATGGGGCCAGAAGACAACCACAGCGTCATTCCTGCCAACCCTATTCATTCCCCCTCTGCCATGAATGCCCTTAGCATGCCCGATGAGTTTACGCCAATATTACGACGTCTCGGCCTTATAGAGAGCAAAGGGTTAAAGGGCAAAATAGCTAATTTTATCAGCTCGTATCCTACCCTTAATCATATATTGCGCTCAACCATCCACCGTGTGCGGAATTTTAAAAATTTCAACAAGCCACGCCGACTTGGCTTTAGAAAAAAAGCACATCAGGGAAGTCGGGACTGGCTAGTTGAAGATTCACACCATATTCATAACATTGAACCAAAAGTTTACCTATATTCAAGCCAGGAACAGCACACTAATAGAACTGTCGGTTACGATTCTGATATTTCATATGCCGCTGGTATAGCGTATAAAGTCGGCTGTCAGTATCTGCATCACAATAACTATGACTACATACTTATTGTGCCCTGGTTAATCACCGGGGGGGCGGATATGTTCTTTATTAATTATGCGAACAGTGTAGCTGCCGCACGAAAAGATAAACATGTCCTGATTATAGCCACACACGAGGCCAGCAAGTCTCTATCCAAAGAATCTCTTAGAATCTCCGACATGGTTGATTTCCTACCCCTTCCAGAGCTTATACGATCATCTGATTCCTACAAATCCATCTGCCAAATCGTCTTATCTACTCTTATAGAAAATCTTAAGCCGTCAGTATTGCACATTGCAAACTCCCTAATGGGTTACATATACGTCGAGCAGCATTTTACCTATCTCAGTGCTCATAAAATCAAGATAATTGCTACAGGTTATAATGAAGTAATTAATGCGCATGGGCAACGCCTAGGTTACGTCCATGAATTTATCCCTAACTGCTATCCGCAGCTGTCGCTCATCACTACAGACAATCAGTCGATGATTGATATGTGGGCAAACGAATATGGCTTCAGCCGAAGCAATATGGTGTTACACCACCAACCGTTCAAGCCTGCCCCCTACCACAAGCAGATTGGAGACTATAAAGATAATGTCGTACGCGTATTGTGGGCATCCCATGTCCGCAAAGAGAAACGTCCTGAGACTGCTGTTCAAGTTGCGCGGCTCTTAGCACGCGACAAGAGATTTAGTATCGACTGCTACGGGGCGGTAGATAAGGGCCATTACCCCTTAAGTCCTTTCATCGGCGGTAGCTTTTCAGGTCTTCATTACAAGGGGGGCTATAAAAACTTCTTTCAGGATATAAATTTGCGGGAGTATGACTTATTCCTTTATACAAGTATGTTCGACGGTACGCCCAATATACTCATTGAGGCCGGACTCGCAAAGCTTCCAATCGTTAGCTCTGCCATCGGTGGTATTCCTGAACTCCTTGGGAGTGATGCTACTCTCATAGACGATCCAACCAATCCCCGCTTATTCGCCGCAGCACTGAAGCAATTCGCAAAAGATAAGACTGAGTTTTTGAAAAAAGCTGATAGATTAGAGGCCCGCCTTTCAGAAACACAAACCTATGACTATTTCATGACAGAAATTGAATCAATGTTACGCAAAGTCGATTACTAGTCTCTTTAGTGACAGGGGTTATTATTTTACGTATAATCTTGATATGAAAAAACGAATATCTTACATATTTCCGATCTACAACGAATCTGGCAATATCGAGCTGCTGCATAAAACGATGGCTGACTTACTCAGCGATCATCCCGAGTACGACTACGAAATGATATTCGTGAATGATGGTAGCAGGGATAACTCGCTTGAACTTTTATCCAAGCTTCAAAAGAAAGATAAACGAATAGTCATCATTGATTTTGCGCGTAATTTTGGCCACCAGCTTGCTGTTACCGCCGGCATAGATCATGCAACTGGCGACGCTCTCATCATCATGGACAGTGATATGCAAGATCCCCCAAGGGTTAGCTTTGAGCTTATCAAACAGTGGGAAAAAGGCTACGATGTAGTCTATGCGCAGCGGCGCTCCCGCAAGGATACCTTCTTCAAAAAATTAACCGCCAACGCTTATTATCATCTTCTGCATAGCCTGGCAGATATTGATATCCCCCGCAATACTGGCGATTTTCGTCTGATTGATAAAAAAGTCGCTGAACAAATGCGCGCAATGCCAGAACATAACCGCTTCTTGCGTGGAATGGTTAGTTGGATTGGATTCAAGCAAGCAGCAGTTCAGTTCGACAGGGAGGCCCGTCATGCCGGGGAGACGGGATACCCCTTAAAGAAAATGATAAAATTCGCAACCGATGGAATCATGGGATTCTCGAGCGCTCCGCTGAAACTTATCGCTCGTACGGGATACTTTTTTGCAACTCTCGCATTTCTAGGAGCGCTCTACGCCCTTGTCGTGAAACTATTCTTCCCTCAAATTGCAGTGGAGGGCTGGGCATTTATCGTGATATCTGTGTTCTTGATTGGTGGTGTACAACTTATAATGCTTGGTGTACTGGGTAGCTACATTGGTCGGATCTACACAGAGGCTCAAAATAGACCCCTTTATATAATTAGAGAAATAATCCGGTAGAAGTGCTTGGATCCATGCGTGTTTTACTCAAAGATAAGCGTATCCGGTTCTTGGCAGTAGGCTCACTCAACACCATCAGCGATATTAGCATCTACTGGCTTCTTGCAACGGCTGGTATAGCAGTTATTATTGCAAACATCATATCCACATCCATCGGAATGATGGTCAGCTATACCCTTAATAGAAATTTCACTTTTCGTGCACAAGCTGGAGATAAGCGTAGACAGATTATTTTATTTTTAGTTGTCACGCTGTTTGGACTTTGGGTTATCCAGCCAGTAATAATTCTTTCGGCAGCCGCTCTTTTTAAAGATATAGCCTACTTGAGGTCCTTTGAGAATCTTTTGCCAAAGCTTGTAGCGACCGTTGCATCGTTAGTCTGGAACTATTGCTTATACAATAAAGTAGTGTTTAAGAACAAAGAGTAGCCCAACACAACTACGGTTTCACCGAAAAGAGCAATGTGGTATTCTCTGGTCCTACTTCAGGAAGATACGTGTCATTCGCACGCCACTGTTTACCATTGTAGACCGCAAAATATGCCCTGAAGTTGCCCGATTTCGAGAAATGACCGACCTTCGAGAATTCCAACTCCTGGCCAGGTTGCAACGTACCGATATCCAGACAGCCGAAGTCGTGGGCGCCAGTTTCGGGAATGTCTCGAATGATGTAACAAAGCTGCTCGTTCTTCGTAACCGGTTGATCGGAGAAGTTTTTTATCTTGAAAGAACCGGTGACAGCATTAAGTTGGCGTGGGTTTGGATCTGACAGAGAAAGCCCCTGCGTCAAAGTAACCGCCGGTTTCACCGAAAAGAGCAATGTGGTATTCTCTGGTCCTACTTCAGGAAGATACGTGTCATTCGCACGCCACTGTTTACCATTGTAGACCGCAAAATATGCCCTGAAGTTGCCCGATTTCGAGAAATGACCGACCTTCGAGAATTCCAACTCCTGGCCAGGTTGCAACGTACCGATATCCAGACAGCCGAAGTCGTGGGCGCCAGTTTCGGGAATGTCTCGAATGATGTAACAAAGCTGCTCGTTCTTCGTAACCGGTTGATCGGAGAAGTTTTTTATCTTGAAAGAACCGGTGACAGCCTCACCCGCATGCGGTGATGACGTCGAAAGTGTCAGACCTTTTGTAAGTGCCACTGCGGGTTTTACCGTTATGACCGGCGTTGTTCCATCGATATTATTTCGGGTCGCCTGGAAATTAATGAGTTTGGTTGGCTTGGTGGGAACTGTCATTTGCAACGCAGCACTGGCCGATGAATTAGGTGCAATATCGGATACATTGACCGGGTTGTTTGAAGACCAGCCTCCATCTATCCAAGTAATCATATTAAAACTGCCGACCTTAAAGGTGTAGTTACTTGGATTGGATATTGTATATATGACAGGAATAGTATTGCCAACTCTTGTAGATGTTAGAGAGGTATCTTGATAGGCTAGTGATATTTGCGGCTTATTTTGAATTATATAGGGGTTGAAACATGTTGACTTTGTCTTGTTAATATCACATGCCCTCCAACCGTCATCACCTTCAAGCCAACTACTAACGAAAAATTGATACTCACCTTCGGTTCTCGGCGTATAAGTAGCGCTGATTGTCCTGGATTCGTGAGGACGAAGGGTGAAGTTATCTAGCCAGATCTGGTCAATATTATTGTCCTGGGGATCGCGGCCGGCAATGCCAATGTGTTTGTAAGTAAAGCTATTGCTGCTCTGGTTTGTTACGGTAAAGCTCAGGGTAACCGGATCGCCTACGAACCTTTGTCCTTGCGCATCCGACGTGGTAATCGTAAGGGGCGTCGCAGTCACTTCTCCAAGCGTCGAGCCGAACCATTGCTCGAACCAGTAAACAAAATTGTAACTCCCACTGTAGTATTGACCTATTGTTCCTACTCTTGGAAGGCCATAAAGACCCTGGGGGTTATTGTAGGCATGCGGAGTATAGCAGTACATCGAAGACGTTGCTGGGTTGGCAAGCCATACCGTGGTGTACTTTACGCCGTTGTCATCATAGAAACTCACGTTTTGGTTGGGGTATAGGTTAGGGCTATAGTAGTTTTTTGCGCTGCCACAAGTCCAAGAGTTTGAACGTCGCCACCAATCCATATTTCCATTCGCTCTCTCGCGATGGTAGCGAAGCACCCAGGTCCCATTATCTACCTGATACAGAAAGTTCGAGCTTCCACACCCGCCGCTGTCTGGACACCCATACCCCATCGCTTGATTGATTGCCCAATCGCTTGGGTTTGGATTCGTTACTAAACTTTGCTCCTTCTGTAGAGTCGCTAAAACAGCCTGCGGATTTATGCCGTATATCTGTGCTGCGTAATATATTATCGTTGAGGCTTTTACTGTACTGCCACAGGGCGCACCAGAGCTTCGATAATATGACGCTGACGTCGCACCGGCAGAGTCACAGTCAAACAAAAAAACCCTGCTCGCCAAACCACTTCTTTTATTTGCAAGAAATGACTGAATATCGGCCTCTTTCATTGACGAAGCATTCAGGAAAATTGCATCATCGATAAGATGACCATTGTCATAGGCAGATACGGCGTGCGGGAAAGCAAACAAACCAATGACGCCCAGAAGTACCCCAGCTAATAATAACTTTGTGCGATATTGTATCATGGGGCCGCAAACCTCACTGGTATAGAGATATTGTTCGTTTCTGTGCCATCGGGCGCTTGGTTAAAAACATCTACCTGGCCTTCTGTTGCCTTAGTAGAAAACTCAAATACGCCCGAAAACTTACCATCCACAACCCGTAATGAGCCTTGGGCAATTTGTCCAGAAACATTGTCTATCAACCGGTATGAAACCCGAGAGCCGCTTGATGCGCCTGACAGTATATCACCCGCCACAAGTGATTTATTGGAATATGGAGCATGTACAACCAACGACCCATCTGGCGACTTTGTCCACTGTTCAGATGGCGTTTCAGGTATATCCCTTCCTTCTGTGTCATTGACCACTCCCTCAATCTTGTCTGTAGTGGCGGTACTGCGCTCAGATCCGCTACTAAAATCATTCTGGGCAGATGGCACTTTACTTGTTGTCTGGGCAATATCTTTCGAGGAGCTTTCTTTTCCGAATAGGTGGATTTGCCCCGTCAAGCTTAATACTGTCAACAATGCAGCTAGAGATAGGACTACTAATACCATTAGCTTGGTGCGCCGTGTTTTTACTCTTTTGCTTGCTTCGTTGTGGATCATAGTTTTTATTTTAAATTCTTTCAATTAGCTCTTTTATTGTATCACGAAAGTGACACGATACGCAACCCGTTTGACCTATCTGATCAGTCTAAATTCGGGCAAACCCTTAAATGTTAGCGCTCTCTTTTCCTCGTTGCTGAGAATGGTAAAGATTATTGATGAATTGACGTCAGCGCCGGATTGCCCTTATACGCTTTTTCAAACTTTGCCCGTAATTGCTGTATGAAAGTTTCATCGTAGGGTGCCGTTCGTTGATATAGATATGCCGTCACGCCATCTTCTAGATGATATTCTTTTTTGAGTATTAGGTTTTCGCATTCACCCTTTAAAATGGCATCTGCGAGAACGCTTATGACCATCTGCCCTTGTGGGAGATGGGTCTGAGCTGGATTAGTCACGATAACGTAATTAGCAGCAAAGAATTGATTCGGGAACCCGTCCCTCTTATCAACGTGGGCCGTTGCGGCAATACCTTCGAGAAATCGATCTGGCAAATTAATGTCTCTGACGATACTGTCGTTCAGCGTATCCGAACTGGCAAGTACGTACACAGCTTCGGACGCCTCTCTGGTCGTCTCTATATCTCGCGCCATAGTTCTTAGGGCGCCCATGTCTTCGCGGACTATGGGATGATTTATCTCACCCAACAGCAAGTGTCTCCACTCACTTTTGCCGGGTATCACAAACGATGAGAAGAAGCTTGCGCTAATGACCAAAAACAAAGACCCGAGCAAGATACGCTGTTTCACTTTTCTGGATGACAATGATACGAGGATAATTGAGAGAAATGAAAAGGCAAAAAGAGGAAATAAAAGATAGTAGTGGTGTGCGGCAAAGTCCTGGGTAGAGGTAAAGAGGACGAAAATCAGTATGCTCTGAAGTATGAAAAAGGTCGGAACGTACTTATTACGCACGACTGGGCTTTTATACGCCATGATGTACCCGATTACCATCAATGTAATCGGGAGGGCACCAAAATAGTAGACCATATTAAGTATCTGCTTCCATAACCCACCGTTCTTATATGCAGAGTATAGATTAGAGTAGTCGACCGTATATGCATGGAAGAGATAATTGAAACACACGAACATTATGATCAAAATTATTCCTACGGTGAAAGCCATGTTTAGACAAAACCTAAGAATTGCCTCTAGTCTTTTTCGATTATCCTGAACTTCCTTCAAAACTTTAATAAACACTAAGATTCCTGCCGATGCTAAAGCCGTAACCGCCCAATACGTATACCATCTACGTGCTACTACGAGCAGGCATAGTTCTGCGGCCAACAGTACGTACCTATAACTAAATTTCAAAAAGTCCAGTTTATAGAGAGTTACAAAAATAAGCCCGATTATTAATAACCCTATGGCGTCGACTTGTCCGTGCAAGGCCGGGAGCAATAACCCCGGAAAAAGTAAAAGCGCCAAACAGCCAAGGACCGCCATGCGTGCAGTAAAAGCCTCCTTATGATGCAAATAAAATGCATATACTCCAACGAGCACTGCTGGAATAATGTAGACATTGATAATAGACATCACGTATGCAGCTCGCCCCACGCCTGCTACCTTTAAGATGGGTAGAAGCAGAACAAGTGGACTGTAGTTATAGTCTGTCTGAAAACTCTCCCACAGAAGATTTATAAGCTGGTAGAGTGTTCCTTTGTGCAACAACTCTGTGAGCTCTATGGCGGGCGTCCAATAGCCGGAGATATCCCAATAATACACCGTGGATTCAGTCCGCATATACCAAAAAGCGATCGCGTTGACGAGAAGAATCACGGTACCTATCCCTCCTAGCAAAAACAGCAACCGCCTATTCTTTTTTAGGGCTTCCAGGGCTTGTGCTAACCAACTTTTCACAATGCAAATCATATCACATATACCTCAAATACCGCTGAATGATTCAGATACACACGGTGGCGTATATGTACTAAAAATGATATGATGGGTACGACTATTACTTGAGTGGAGGCTTGCACGACTAGTGAAAAAAACACTTTTTACCACAATACCCATTAATCAGAACCCAAATACATTTCCTAAGAAAACGGGTAAAAAAATACTCCTTAACACTACGAATCATTCCGTAAATTACCTCTTCAGTTCTCCTCTTCGACTCAATAAAGAATCGGCCGTGGTTGAGGTGCGAGCAGAAGGAAAAAAAGTAGAAAGCTGCAAACTTCTTATCCTAAGTAAACGTATGCGCGTCGTAAAGGAGCTCGCATTAAACCAACGCTATTTTTTTGACGCCCCTGGTAATGTTCATTTTCTTGCCATTACTCTTCCTGCGGGCGCGGAGCTCAAGATTCAGAAAATTACCATCAAACGAAGCGATGAAAAACAATCTCTGCTTGACAGCCATTTCAAGGGGGATGTTTTGATGATTCTTCCCGAAGTGCCAGTTGTTGGTAGCGCCTCGGGAGCATCGTATATCGCGCGGCTGAAAACACTTCAAGACCTCGGCCTCAAGCCTGTGCTCGTTGCCGCCAGCCCAGATGATCTCGACACTACGGTGCTCCATGAAGTAGACGATAAACTGATTCTCAAGACCGGATATAATGAAGTCCGAACGGCCCTGCAGACAAATAGCTACCGTAAAATTATCAGCCTCTGCTTCAATGAAAAAATAGCCCAAATATTTGATGCAACGAATCTTTTAAACACCTATCTTTATTTGTATCCTTCGCTTGAGGACACCCTTTACCGCGACCTTCCCTTGTTGCATGGACCATACTTTAAACTCCCAGAGACCACTCTCAACAATGAGGCTCACGCCTTACTAGATGATTGCATCCAAAGATATGACAAGATGCCAAATGTAAAATGGGTATTTGCTTGCAAAAAACATAAAGAACTATCCCAGAAACTACTGCCCCATGGTTATGAGAATTCGGAGATTATTAATCCCTTAATGACGCCCTCCTGGCAACAGGCAGCTCCGAAAGAAAAAGATACATTGAGAGTCTTGGTGACCGGTAGTTTTAAAGATTATCGACGCGAAGGTATCGATACTGCCGTCCGCACAATCCTGGAGCTGAGTACGCGCCAGTCGTTCTCCAAGATGGCCTTTACCATACTTGGCTATGGTGAGATGCACGATCTGCTAACGGAGCCGCTTCGTCATTTTACTAACGTCACACTGATTCCTTCCGAGCCCACTCCTTCCTCTCTTTTTGATGAGCTCTCACGGCATGATGCCCTCCTCTATCCCGCACGATACATTACTGACCCAGAGCTACTCAGCGCAGCCGCCGCATCGGGCATCGCGACAATTACCTCCGAAGGAAAGGGCGCAGAAGAGTTCCCATGGATAAACCCTGCTGCCCTGTGTAAAGAGGAAGAATTCCGTGAATTTGCAAATCGTCTGGAGAATCTTGCTTCAACAGAAGAGAAATCAGAGGCTAAACAATATGTGAGAAAAAAAATATCAGAGTATCTATCCAAAAAGAATGCCGCAAATCAGGAATTGGCTATGCTGCGTGACGATACATCGCTCACGCTCCCTTCCATAAAATGCGGCACCCGTGATGAGCATCCCGTATTGACGATTGCCATACCATCTTATAACGTCGAAAAATTTTTGATTAACGGCGTGACGTCCCTCACCAATCATCCTCTCAGCCATAAGCTTGAGATATTGATTATTAATGATGGCTCAAAAGATGACACCGCAAAAATCGGAAAAAAGCTCGAAAAGTTGTGCAACTCAGGCTCCCGACCCGTTGTTAGGGTGATCAATAAAGAAAATGGAGGCCATGGCTCCACTATAAATACTGGTATTCGTGAGGCGACCGGTAAGTATTTCCGCCTCATGGATGGGGATGACTATTTCGTTACATCAGAATTTACACAACTCATTGAGATTTTAGAGCGCGAAGAGACCGATATCGTTCTTACGAATTATATAGAAGACTTCGCAATATCCGCGATAAAACGCCCCGTGCACCTCTATGACTTTATGGAACCCGGGATAACCTATAGGTTAGATCTAATGAACCACCGGGGTTATGGCTTCGGCCAATGGGGACCAATGCTTCCTTCGACCACATGTAAGACAAGCCTGCTAAAAACAGCTGATTTCACTATCGACGAACATTGTTTTTATGTCGATATGGAGTACAACTTCATGATTTATTCAAAAGCGGAGACGGTCGTATATTATCCACTGGATATCTATAACTATTATTTAGGCAGGGCCGGGCAATCAATGTCCAAAGAGTCTTTTAAAAAGAATTACCTGCATCATGAAAAAGTTACACTGCGTCTTATGCGGGAGCTTGAGGCCCGAAAAGAACAAATTAGCCCCAGCAAACAAGAATATCTTATAAATATTCTTATGATCCCACTTGCAAAAGTTCAGTACATGGTTGTGACTGAGTATTTTGATAATCCCGAACCTTTCTTGTCTTTTGACAATAAGCTCAAAGAATACCCGTTCTTCTACAACCACTCAAAGATTGTTGGAAAAATGATACGGCTACACCGGAAAACGCAAGGCAGATTAATTGTTGCTGATAGCAACATAAAGAATCTTAGAAAATTTTTACCGAAACGGTTAACCTGAGTAAGGCTTTCAGACAGCTAACTAATACTAGAGACATATTTTTGAAATAAAGGAGGAATCATGAAAGTTAAGAATCTAATAATCGGCGGCGGAATATCAGGCCTAACAGCTGCTTACTTTCTTAAAGACGACTATCTTATACTTGAGAAAGAATCTGAGGTAGGCGGATACTGTAAAACCATTAAAAATGACCGGTTCATCTGGGATTATGCAGGCCACTTTTATCATTTTAAAACCGAAGATTTCAAGCAACTGTTTTTGTCATTGGTTGAGCCGAAAGAAATTATTACGCGAAACAAGGTTACAAAAATCTACTATAAAGACACCTTCATTGACTATCCCTTCCAGATGAATATTCACCAGCTTGAAAAAGAGGACTTTATAGATTGCCTGTATCACCTTTACTTCAAAGAAGAAAAAGAGGTGTATGATAACTTTTTGGATATGTTATACGGCAAGTTTGGACAGGGGATTGTAGAACGTTTTTTGCGACCGTACAATGAAAAATTATATGCCATCGACCTCGAGAAACTCGATACCGATGCCATGGGACGTTTCTTCCCATACGCAGATACTGCTGCGATTATCCGAAATATGAAAGAAGGTAGCAATAAATCATATAACGACACCTTCTTGTATCTTAAAAAAGGCACGCAGTATTTTATCGATAAGCTATACAACCAACTCGACAAAAGCAAGATACGTCTAAACACCGCGGCGGCTACTCTTCTGCCAAAAGAGAAGTGCGTCATTACCGAAAGTGGCGAGAAAATTGAATACGAGAATCTTATTAATACTATTCCTCTCAATATATTTCTTAAGCAATTTAAGAATGATGAAATTAAAAACACCTTGGAAGAAATGTCATACAACAAGGTACTCGTTCTAAATATTGGGTTCGACAGGCCTTCAGAGAAATATGATGATGTGCATTGGGTATACTACCCCGACAAAAGCTTGAACTTCTATCGTATCGGCTTTTATAATAATATCCTTGGCACAAAAGAACTGAATGTGTATGTAGAGATAGGCTACTCTAAAGATGCACCAGTTGATGTCGAGGCTGAGCTCTCCAAGACACTAGAGAATATGAAAAAGGTTGGGATAATTGACGAAGACACCCAAGTCGCAGACTATTCATATGTTGTCATGGATCCTGCGTATGTTCATATTTCGAACCAAACCGATACAAAGCTCAAGAAAATTGTTGGTGACCTTGCGAATGACAATATATACACTCTTGGGCGATACGGTAAATGGACATACTGTTCAATGGAAGACTGTATGGTCTGGGCAAAAGAACTCACTGACAAACTTTAGATAAGACTTATTCGGCATCAAACCACTTACGGTTCAGCTTGGTGATGCCTGCGAATTCATGGCCAGTCCTTGTCCAATCTTCCGTAACGGTAAACTGAGCCGCAGGCTTCACGCTTGCAATTCTTCGCTTAAAATCATTCTCCCATAAACCAATCGCAAGGTAGTAGCTCCCGGGAGTAACATTTAGCTCAATTTGTATTTTTGCGGCATTTTTTCCTATTAGAGAGGTCAGCCCTTCTCTGCTTGAAATAAAGTTAGAGACGTGCTCTCCACTTTTCTTGTAAAGATCAAGTAGGATACGATCGGCTTTAATTTCCTTTGACCACTCCATCTCCACTGAAATTGCTTCGCCAACGGCGTAGCTGTTCGCCATGAGGCCTTTTTCGTTCTTGATTGAGACTTTGACGCGCGATTTATCCTTCTCCTCCGACTGCCTGTTCTTTTTTTCAGTCTCTCGGTCAATCGCGCTCTGATTTAAGCGACTATACTCATCCGCAACATCAATGGGATCACCGCTATGCGCTATTTTACCCTCACTAAGCAATATTGCTCTGTTGCAATATCTCTTAACGGTATCCATATCGTGCGTGACCAATATAACCGTCTGTCCTGATGCTTTGTATTCGTCGAATATATCAAGACATTTACGCTGGAAGGCCTCGTCACCAACTGCTAGAACCTCGTCAAAGATCAGAATGTCATTTTTGGCTTTGATTGCTATAGAGAATGCAAGCCGTACCTGCATACCTGATGAGTAGTTCTTGAGCTTTTGCTCCATAAATGGCCCAAGTTCGGCAAAATCAACGATTTCGTCGTACATTTTATCCATCTGTTTGCGAGTAAAACCAAGTAGTGCGCCGTTCAGGTAGACATTATCTCTCCCCGAGAGTTCCGGATTGAACCCTACTCCTAGCTCGATGAATGGTGTTAACCCTCCTCTCATGTCTATAGAACCAGTCGTAGGATGATATACTCCCGCAATAAGTTTCAGGAGTGTACTCTTGCCCGATCCATTACGCCCAACGATGCCAAAAAAGTCACCTTTATATACATCAAAAGAAACACCGTCAAGCACCTTTTGGCGCGTTTTAGTATTTTTACGGAAAATATCCACGAAAGCATTTTTAACTGAGGTTTTTTTGAATTGCGGTAGCACAAAGTATTTTTTTACATTCTTGACGCTGAGTATTACTTGTTTGCTATGCATTTAGATATCCTCCGCAAACGTTGGGGCTGAACGTCTAAAATACCATATTCCCAGCCAGAGGAGAGCAAGAATAAGAATGATCGGGACAGCCGCCCAGAGAGGGCTCACGATATGCCAGAGCGTCGTAGAATCCTTGCCGACAACCATCCACCTTGCATCCTGGATCGCTTGCGCCATCGGGTTGAGCAGGAAGTATTTTCTGAACTCCTCAGGAATCTTTGCGGCAGTATAGATGATAGGTGTCGCATAAAAACCCGCCTGCAAAACAAGCTCCCATATGTAGCGTATGTCTCGGAACTTGACACAAAGGGCAGAGAGTAGAAACGCCAGACCTTGTGCGAACACGAACACTTCAAGAATAATCAGCGGCAATAGACCCCACTGCATTCGAAATGGAACGTCGCTTATGATAATAAAAACAAATAATACAATGAGGTTAAGCAAAAGATTGATGAGCGCGGAAACTGAGCTCGCAATAACGACCAGATGTCGTGGGATGCTCACTTTCCTGAGCAGACTGCCCGCGGACACAACAGACCCCAGGCCGATGACTGTCGCTTCGCTAAAGAAGTTCCAAAGTATTATACCGATGAAAAGCTGCACCGCGTAGTACGGCACTTCTTTGCCCAGTGGAAGTACGTACGTGAATACCACATACAAAATCAGGAATATAAAAAGTGGTCGGAGTAATGACCACAGATAGCCCAACAATGAGCCTTGGTAACGGACTTTGAAGTCGCTGCTTACCATCTCGCGCAAGATGGCCCGGTCTTTCAACGAAAGTACTTTCATCTCGTACGATTATATATCGATAGGAGACTTTTTGCTACACTAGTAACAAGCTGTTATGAAGATAGTTATTGTACGCAACGCTTATTCTTATGACTTTGGAGGGGGAGAACGCTTTCCCGTGCATCTTGCTAAAGAGCTGGTGGCGCTCGGCTATAAAGCCACGGTGGTTTCTGCGCAGCCGCGTCTCTTGCAATACGCGGAGGAACAAGACATACCGCACCGAAAAGGCCTGTGGTGGCCAAAGCAAAACTGGTCAGGTCTTCACACCCTCCTGCTCCCCATTTACCTTGGTTGGCAATGCATCCTTTTTGCCTGGTATATTTCGTTGATTCTGCGTGAGCGCCCTGATGTCCTGCACCTGCAAAGCAAGGATGATTTCATCGCCGGAACCATTGCGGGGCGGTTCTTTAGCCGTCGGGTCGTCTGGACTGATCATGCCGATCTGAAGCATATTTTCAAAAATCACCGTGTTTGGTACAAAAATCCAATCGGTAAACTTGTTTACTTCTGCTCAAAACGGGCTCATGCCATAACACTCGTCAGCGAGAGCGAAGGCCGCCTGATCGCCGAAGACTTGGAACACGATTTACCCCATAACTTTACCACTATCCATAATGGTGTGTCAGACCAGCGCATCCCTCCCATAGACCGCACCGCGGAAGACGCAGATTCCGTCATTTTCTGCTCGACCTCACGCCTGGTTACCGCCAAGGGCATAGGGGACTTACTCACAGCGTTTCGGCAGTTTGCAGGCGGAGACAGTGTGCGTCTATGGCTCGTGGGGGACGGTCCCGAAGCAGAGGATTTTAAAACCCGGGCTCGCGAGGACGACAGAATTGTTTTCTGGGGGCACCAAGAGAACCCCCTGCCCATCTTGGCGGCGGCGGACGTTTTCATGCAGCCGACTCACCATGAAGGCTTCAGCCTATCTATCGTCGAAGCAACGATGCTCGGTAAACCACTGGTCGTCACGAACGTGGGAGGCAATCCTGAAATCGCCGACCAGACGAATGCCATCCTGGTTCCACCACATGACAGCGACGCCCTGTTCGATGCGATGAGTACGCTCTCGAAAGATGCCTCGCTCAGAAAGACACTCGCAAAAGGCTCGCGGAAACGGTTCGAGCAAGGCTTTGATTTTCACACCATAGTAAAAGAAAGGTTTGCGCCGCTCTATGAAAAAGCCGATTAAACTAGTGTTCGACGCAGTCCCGGTTGCCAAAGCGCAGCTCACCGGCGTCGGTAAAACAACCGAAGGATTAATTCTCGCGCTCGCAAACCAATATCCCGATGACATTGAACTCGTGGGTCACTATTTTAGTTTCCTCGGGAGAAACAAAGGCTTCACTCTGCCTGCCGCACCCAATATCCGTTACCGGAAGACCGTGCTTATACCCGGAAAAGTATATAATCTCCTCCGGCGTATAGGCATTCCCGTACCATACGAATTACTGACGAAAGAGCGCGGCGATTTCCATCTCTTCCCCGGCTTTTTGGGGTGGCCGAGCTTTTTCAAGACACCCAGCACTACTTTTTTCCATGACACTACGTACCTCACCCACCCGCAGTACGTCAGCACGACAAACTGTCACGACCTGACGAAACTGATGCCAGGCGTAGTAAATCGTGCCCGTTTTGTTATCACTAACTCGGAGTCGTCGAAACAAGGTCTGATCGAAGCATACGGAACACCATCAGACAAAATTTTAGTCGAGCATATACCCCCTGTTGACGTCGTTCGGATCACAAAAAAAGAAGCCTCGGAACGTGTCCTTGACCTGGGGATACGCGGAAAATTTCTGCTGTTTTTCGGGACGCTTGAGCCGAGGAAAAAT
>DAIPYY010000002.1:0-39076 GCA_036782475.1 Candidatus Saccharimonadota bacterium | reverse complement strand
TCACTGCCCAGGCCGATGCCGCCAGCAGCGAGTACGACCGTGAGAACTACGAAAAGCGCCGTGCTTCCTTGAGTGGGAAAGTTGCCGTCATCAAGGTCGGCGGTTCTACCGAAACCGAAATCGAAGAGAAGAAATACCGTGTCGATGACGCAGTTGCTGCAGTAAAAGCCGCACTCGCCGAAGGTGTCGTGCCCGGTGGCGGAGTGACGCTCGTCAATGCTGCCGCGGCGGTCAAAGTAGCCGACGAGCACGAATCAGTCTCCGCCGGCTGCGCTCTGCTCGTGCGTGCCATTGAGCAGCCAGCTCGCATCCTGTTGTCAAATTCCGGTCTCAACGCCGATGAATGGCTGCCGCTCATCAAGAAGGCGAAAGCCGGGCACGGTGTCGATGTCAACGACCCCAGCAAACTGGTCGACCTCAAGACCGCCGGTATCGTTGACCCGACTCGCGTGACCCGCGAGGCATTGCAAAACGCCGTCAGTATCGCCGGCACCAGCATGACCATGGGCGCGCTCGTCGTCGAGGTCCCCGAGCCGAAGAGTGCTGCGCCGGACATGGGCGGCATGGGAATGTAGAAACAAAATAAGGAAACCGGGATAGGTTTCCTCAACGCGCCGGGCGGTGGAATGAATCCACCGACTCGGGCTGCTCCTTCCTGGGAAATTGCAAAAACCTTCTTGGAATCAATCCAAGAAGGTTTTTTGTTTGATTATCGTATGAGGCAAGTTTTCCTCGAATGAATGTGTGTAATTTTTATGTATACTGAGGCTATGAGCGTAGCGCAACAGGAAACAACAACCAATATATCAAATGGAAATATCGTGCGGTGGATCGGAGATGTGCGGAGTATCGATAAAAATGGCTTCCTCGCTCTCTTATATCCGGACGAGGATGCGTTCAAGGGCGGCACTGAAGCGGCGGTATTGGAAATGCCGCGCCAAGAAATCGCCGAAGGACTTTGGGAAGCTGTCAAAGAATGTGTCGTCTTTCACTGTGATGTAGAACTTGAAGGTGATACCCCAGGGGAGGATCCGGTTGTCCGCAGGGTCCATGGCATGGAATTTGATACTGATTTTTCGGAACGCATGAATATGGTGGCTCTCTCCAGCCTGTCGTTTGTCAAGAGGCTCGCCAAAGCAGCGGAAGCGCTCAGCTAGGAAGGCGCACCGGTCGTAGAAAAAGGGCCGTCGGCTACAGCCCTCTTTCTGTCGATGATAGGGATCTTTCCGGAGTGCACTCGGGAAGAGGTTATCCTAGGTACGGTCGTTGAGCCAATCCCATGTCTCTTTTGGCAGCCAACCTTGGCGGGTGGCTCCAACCGGACAAATGAACCAGTAGTCGTTCGCGTCTGTCGCGGCTTTGATTTTCTCGTGCCACGAGTAGCAGCTTTCGTTCGTCTCGACAAGCCACTGAGAGTAGAGCGGCTTGCGGTATGAGATCGCATTCGTGCGGATGACATGAGCGACATCGTCGTATGCCTCGGGGCGTTCATGCCCGTTCAGGTCGTAGCTAATAAGTAACACCATCGTTAAAACTCCTTATGTTAGACTTCTGCAGGTAAAAATTGGTACAATCAAAAAAGAACAACAGACGCCACGTCTTTTTGTTCTCTTAACCGGCGTATTCCAGTACGTCGGTTATTCTTTTGGTGGTGCATGATTCATGGTATCCCCCTTGACTTTTATAGTTTTTGTTAAGTCGCAACACCTAACAAGGACAATATAGCAAATTGATTATGTATAAGTCAATAGTATACAAAAATTTGTAGACTATTGACTTATAATGATTAAAAACGCTACAATGTACCCATGATACATTCTTATACATGCAAAAACTTCTTCTCTATACGGGAAGAGGCGGAGGTACTATTTACGGTCAATGAATTCGCGCCGGAGACGTTCATGTACAAAAAGGACGCCCATGAACGCGTATCGCTCCTGGAAACCGTTATTGGTCCGAATGCATCCGGGAAAACGAACGTAATAAAATCGATTGCTTTTATCAAGCATCTTATTGCATACAGCGCAAACGACGATGTCGAAAAAGAGATCCTTACTATGCCGTATGCAAATAACGATAAGCCCACGGAAGTCTCGGTAAAATTTAGTCTCGGCAAAAGACTGTTTGAGTACCGTTTTTCAGTGACCCGCAAACGAATTCTCAAAGAAGCTCTGCGCGAACAGAGCCTGACTGCTGCCCGGACCACCTACAAAACACTTTTTTCCCGTCAGTGGAAGAACGGCCGGTACGAGGTAGTTAATCACGTGTTCAAAATTTCACCGGATATGAACTGGCGGCAGAACGCGAGTATGGTATCGCAGATGCTTCTTGCTCAGAGCGACTCCTTCGCCGCGGAAATCGTCGGGTACTGGAGGGAGAATGTCGTTACTACGAACGTGTGGTATGGGGGCAACCGCGACGACCAAATGCAGAGCAACGACATCATGACGAAACGGGCCATCGAAGACCTTTACCGCAATACAAATCTGCTCACGAGCGCCAAAGAAATCCTCCGTTCGATCGATGTCGGGTTTGATGACTTCGAAAGGGAAGAGCTCCATATCGAAAGAAGGGTGCACCACCGTATCAAACACAAATACGCCCGTAACAACTTCGCCATCAGCCTTGATTTTGAATCATCAGGAACGAAACGGGCCATCGTGATACTGCGCGATATGCTCAGGGCACTCAGCGCCAAAGGGGGTTTTGCCGCCATCGACGAACTGGATGCCTATCTGCACCCCGATATCGTCGAGGCGCTCGTCAAACTCTTTATGTCGCCGGAAACCAACCCGAACAGGTCGCAGCTGCTCTTTACCTCTCATAGCCACCGGCTGCTTTCAGAATTTGATAAGCAGCAGATCACGCTCGTAGAGAAAAATGAAGATGGCGAGACAGAAGTATGGCGCCTCGACGACATGACGGGGGTGCGTGCCGATGACAACTACTATACGAAGTACATCGCAGGAGCATACGGAGCACGGCCGAAGGTAACGATATAGGGTATATCTGTCATGAGAAAACAAAGAGCTGCAAAAATACCGGTCCTGATCTACTGCGAAGGGAAGCATGACGCAACTTTCGTTCGATACCTTCAGAGGGTGTATGCACCCGCAAACGAACGGAACAGCTTCGATGTGAAGCCCGGGGTTGGTGGCGGCGCGATCTCAGTCGTACGCAATGCGCAGCGGGTTGAGGGAGACTATGCGCTGCGAGTAGCGAAGTTTGATAATGACAGGGGTGATGATGAGCTGAAAGCCGCGCTCGCCGAGTGCAGGGAGTCATTACTGCCCTGCATATGTACGCCGTGCATTGAGGCGACTATGCTGGAAGTGCTTGAGGGAAAGTCGTATGGGGATATCACGACTGCAGCTTGCAAGCGGCAGTTCCATACGTACATCCCCGAAGATCGGCGGCTCGACATTGAGCAGTACGCGCGGTTATTTCCGCGAGAGCTACTGGAAAGTGCCCGTTCGAGGGTGAAAGCACTTGATGCCATTATCCGGGTCTTCGAAGAGGGTGAGCAGTGGACGGGCTAGTGTGACGCTCGGCTAGGAGAAGCGCTGGCGGGGACCATTGAAATTGGTGGGCCGGACTGGCGGTGCTGACTGCGGGCTGGGGCCGCGTTGGTAGATTCGCTGAAAATCTTGGGCCTTGTCCCGCGCTCCTAGGGGATTATCTCGGACTTCCCAGGCGTAGTCGCGGCGCTGCTTTTCGGTGGCGAAACCCTCCACGGGGGCAGGGTTCGTCAGCTGCTGCCGGGCGAGGTCATATTGCTCGGATATGGAGCGCGGCCGGCCCGGGTTGGCTTTCGCCTGCGGCGTGACTCCTCGCTGCTCCGAAGAGGTTGTCGGCAAAAAGTCCGGCTTGTAGTCGGCACGGTACGCATCGTTCCGAGGCTCCGGTACTGCAGGGTTCGGAGCGGCCAGAGAGCCGGAATGTCGGGATATAAAAGACCCGGCTCCAGGGAACTGGGTGGCGGTAGGTTTCGGCCGGCCGGTGTTTCGCATAGTGTTTATTATAAACCTTACGTTTTTATATTAGCATAAACATAATAAAAAGTCAATATCCTTCTCCGGTGAACTCCGGGAAGAACCTTATTCGGTCCTATGGTCGAGCTTACCGAGCAGGGCCTCCAGCTCTTCGCGGCGGAACGCATCGGGCATGGTTTTCGCCACCGCAGCGGCCTTTTCGAAATAATCGCTGATGAGCGCCTCTGTTTTTTCGACCGCGGACGTAGCGGCGATGGCCGTTTTGAGCGTCTCCAGCTCCTCAGTACTGGCGTAGGGATTGCCGAATATGGTACGGAAGTGCGAGAGCGCCGTGTCGTCGAGCGTCGAGATATATTCCTGAATAAGGTAGGTCGCTTTTGCTTCGCGCAGGTCGGCGAGGACCGGTTTGCCGGTCTTGTGTTCGTCGCCGAAGACGTTCAGCATGTCATCTTGGAGCTGAAAAGCGATGCCGGCGTAGGTCCCGAACTCAGTCACCTTTTCAAGCAGGTCGGGTGAGGCCCCGGCCCAATACGCGCCGGCCAGCAGCGGCCCGATGAAGGAATAGCTTGCCGTTTTGTAGCGCGAAATCATGATTGGGTCGAATGATACGTCATGCATGAACGCCGCCTCGACATCCATCAGTTCACCGCCGATGACGGTGAAGATGCTCGTATGCATCGTTTTGACGAGCCTGGCGCTGATGTCCTGGGCAATCGTAAACTCCGTGATGTACCGGTATGCTTCGGAAATCAGTATGTCCCCGGCGAGAATGCCGGCGCCGTGGGCGAAGTGCTGAGCATTTTCCGGACTGAGGTACTGGCTGTACCGGGCGGAGTAGGCACCGTTGATGTTCGGTTCGCCGCGGCGGATATTGTCGCGGTCGATGATGTCGTCATGGATAAGCATGGCTGCATGGAGCAGTTCCTGTGCCGCCGCTATCGGGATTGCCGCTGAGGTGTATCGCCCGCAGCCGATCATAACGAGGTACGGGCGCAGGCGCTTACCGCCGCGTGTAACGACCCGGGCCGTTTCGATCCATAGCGACGCGTAGCTTGGGTGCATGGCTGCTGCTTCTTTGATGCGCAGCGCGAATTGTTTCTCTAGGAATTCGTTGGTCGCTGCGGCTGTTTGTGTAAATACGGTGGTTTCGGTGGTGTTCATCGTCCCCAATTATAGCAGAGCCGCCCGGATGGCGGACAAATCAGTTACCGGGTCCCTAGCCCAGCAGGGCATTTTGCGACGAATGGAAGAGATAGACGAGCAGGGCGATGCTGGCTATGAGTAGGCCGAGTAGTATCCAGAACTTCGTTTTTTCACTCATTGGGTCGGTCCTCCTTGTACCGGTTTAGCGACCACGACGAGGCGCTGTGTAGGGTTCCACAGCGGGGTGCAGGTGTAGAGGGTGAGGCGGGTGTCAGCGGTGACTTCCTGGACGCTCGTAGTGGTCGGCGGGACCACCTTGGTGCTCACGACGGTGTAGGTGTACATCGTCCCCTCCCACCGTATGCCGATTTCGTCGCCAACCCGCAGGGTGTCGAGAGAATAAAATACGCTTTGCGGCTGGGTGTAGGTGAATCGGTGCCCGGCGATGACCGTATTACCGCCCTGGTCGGGCGTGGTGCTGAACGGCAGATGCCAGGCGCCTTTTTTGAGATTGGCATAGGGCTGGGCGGCCGAACCTTCGACGATTTCCGTATTCATGAGCATGCGGGGGATGATGAGCCGGTTGCCCTCAGTAGCTTCATCCGTTTTGGCGGTCGAACTGGCTGCTGCTGTTTTCTCGAGATACGTTTTCACCGAAGAGGCGGTTGCTGCTGTATTCCTTGTGCGCCACCAGTAGTCGAGCCGGGGGATGAGCGGCAAAACGAGCGTGTAGAGATTGACGAGGATGATACACCACAGCAGTACGACATTGATGCGGCGCAGGTGTGACTCGCTCATGATATCTAGTGTAGCAAAAGTTTTAACAGGGCTCGTGGTAGCGATCGCCCCATGCAGCCATCTGCTGCAAGATGGGGACGAGGTCTTTGCCTTTGGCCGTCAGCGTGTATTCGGTACGGGGCGGCACTTCGGCGAACGTCCGTTTCGTGACGATGCCGTACTGCTCAAGCGCCTCGAGACGCTGGCTAAGGGTGCGGGGGTTGATGCCTTCGACGGAACGCTCCAGCTCGCCGAAGCGCTTCGGACCGGTGTAGAGGTCACGGATGAGGAGAGCGGTCCATTTCTGGCCGATGACCCGCAGTGCGGCGGCAATGCAGCCGAGGCGGGGTTCGATTGAAACTGGTGAGAGAGTAGCTGATTTCATACTTTACTTTGTATAGTTATATCTCGTATACTTACTATACATAATATAACATACATCTATGGAGGATTACCAGTATGAAAATCGGTCTTATCGTCGGCAGCACCAGGGAGGGGAGAGTCACCGAACGAGTCGCGCAGTGGGTGAAGCAAACTATTGCCACGCAGCTACCTGACGCCGAACTGACGCTTCTCGATCTCCGGGACTACGCGTTGCCGTTCTTTGAGGAGGCGATTTCACCGCAGTATAACCCTGACAGGAAGCCGACCGGTGTCGTCAAAGAGTGGCTCGATGCGCTTGCCGTGCAAGACGCCGTCATCGTCGTGACGCCGGAATACAACCGGACCATTCCTGCAGTACTCAAAAACGCGCTCGATTACGTGGCGTATGAACTTGCCCGCAAGCCGATTGCCATCGTAGCGCACGGTTCTGCAGGCGGCAACCAGGCTATCAGCCACCTGCGCGGGATCGCCGCAGGGGTACTGGCCGTGACGGTGCCCGCCTTCGTCGGTGTTATCGGCGCCGGCCATGTCCTCGATGAAAAAGGTGTGCTGAGCCCTGAAGCCGCGGCCAACCCCTACGGTCCTGCGGGCGCGCTTCAGCGGTTGCTTACCGACCTGGAGTGGTACACGAACGCGCTTGCATCCGCCAGGTAGCGAGGCGGCGAGGAAGCCCTCCTCGTTCTTGTCTATAGTACAAAACGGCTAGCATTACGACCGCTCCACTGGTACAATATGGCTATAACTGTCCGTGGGTGGCACCGCCGCCGCGGCATGAGAGGGACATATGGACGAGAAACAGTTGGGGGTAGTCGTGCAGAAGGCACGGAAGGCACACGGTCTAACGCAGCAGGCTCTCTGTCAGCGCACAGGTCTGAGCTATTCGACGCTGGCGAAAATAGAGCGGGGCGCCATCAAGGCGCCGTCGGTATTCACGCTCCAGACTATCTCACGGGCGCTCGGCGTATCGCTCGACGAACTGGTCGAGGCGGCACTTCCACAGGGGCAGCGCCGCAAAAAAGTGTCGCAGAGCGGTATACGGTTCGTTTTCTTCGACATGAACGGCTGCCTGGTCCGCTCGGCAAGCAGCGCATTCACGCGCCTTGCCGAAGAAAGCGGCGCCTCGCAGGAAACAGTCGAGACGATATTCTGGAAATACAGCGACGATGTCAACCGCGGCGTCAAAAGCATCGACGAGCTCAATACCGCGCTTGCCGAGCGCCTGGGGATGATGGTCGACTGGAACAAATACTACCTCGAAGCCGTCCAGGCCACACCGCTGATGGCTGATTTCGTGCACTGGGCCGCAGAAAATTACGAGATCGGTATCCTGACGAACACCATGCCCCATCTTATACAGCCTATGCTTGACATCGGGCTGCTGCCCACAGAGCCGTACGACGTCATCGTCGAATCATGCGAAGTACACGCCCTGAAGCCGGAGCATCGAATGTACGAGATCGCGGCGGAGCGCGCGGGAGTAGCTCCGCAGGAAATCCTGCTTATCGATGATGACAGGCCGAACCTCGTCGCCGCCGGCAAAGAGGGCTGGCACACCATGAAATTCCATGCCTTCCAGCCGGAAGAGTCTATCGAAGCTATCCGCGCAGCCCTCCAGCCGGCATAAAAGCTGCTTTACGCCCAGAAAAGACGAAGCGAGAGGTAGACGAGCAAAAAGAGGCCGAGTGCCGCGACGGTGGCTCCGATAAGGGCGTTTTTGTTATTGCCGTAGCCCGTACGCTGCTGCAGTTTGGTATACAGCCATGTGCCGCCGCCGACACCGAGCAGGAATGCAGTGAAAAATGGTCCCATCGTATGCTCCGTTTATGATTCGTTATCTACTGGTAGTGTAGCAGACATATCCCAAAATAATGCAGGGAAGCGTCACCGCGTGGCGCGGCCAGCCGCATCTGCTACAATGGAGCCATGACAGAGGCAGAAAAAAAGCGTTTGCCCACGAAACTCCTGTGGGTGGACCTGGAAATGACGGGGCTGCGGCCGGAGGCGGACGTAATTCTGGAGGTCGCGGTCATCGTGACGGATTTTGCACTGAACGAAACCGCGCGGTATGAAAGCGGCGTACGGTGCGAGCGCGAGCTGCTGGAGCACCTGATGGATGAAAACCCGTGGTACAACGAGTTCCCGGAGAACAAAGCGCATTTTCTCTCGCTGGCGGGGCAGGGCAAAGACCTCGAAGTAGTGGAGGAGGAGCTGATAGCGTTCGTGCGTGAGCATTTCGGTGATGAGCCGGCAGTGCTTGCCGGCAACAGCATCCATAATGACCGCAATTTCATCAAGCACTGGTGGCCGGCATTTGACGCCACGCTGCACTATCGTATGCTCGACGTGAGTGCGTGGAAAGTATGGATGCAGGGCGCATATGGGGTCGAATTCGAAAAAACGGATACCCACAGGGCGCTGGGCGATATACGTGAGTCGATTGCCGAGCTGCAGTATTATCTCGACTGGCTGCAACAACGATCGTAGCGGTATACTTTATAGTATGAGCGTCTATACGGCTGAAAAAGGACGGAAGAATCGGAGCAAAAAGACGCTGTGGTTGTGGGGACTGGTTATTTTTGCCATAAGTGTCAGCGCACTTGTTTTTGCCGCCGGCCGGGTCGTGAAAGCGCCGACTCCTTCCACCTCTGTCGTCAAAAAGAGTACTCCCCAAGAGCCGCAGACGGCGGCGGTCACGTCGAACGCCGCGTTTTTCGGCAATGCCTTTTGGGGCCGGATGTTCACGAAATGGTCGCCGGCGAGCGGGCTGGGATATGCCTATCCGTTTTCGCGCCTGAGCGAATTCAAATGGAGCGAGTATGACGCGACCGTCGCGGGGCTCGAATGTCCGATTGTCGCCGGCGTACACTTGACGCCCGCACAGCAGGAAGCAAATCTGAAATTCAACTGCGAGCCGGAGTACCTGCCGGAGGCGAAGAAATGGTTTACGGCATTCATGCTGGCGAACAATCATACCGACAACCAGGGCGCAGCCGGCTTCACCGAGACACAGAGGCATCTCGAGGAGAGCGGCATACAGTATGTCGGACATTACAACGTCGACAAGCTTGAGGATATCTGTGAAGTAATGTCATTTCAGGCGCATATTACGACCGGTGGCAAGACGACGACCGGAGATATACCGGTCGCAGTCTGCGCGTATCACGGCGTGGCTAAAATACCGTCCGCCGAAGCGATCGCCCTTATGCGGCAATACAGCGACTATATGCCGGTCATCGCCATGACCCACATGGGTACCGAATATGTCGCGAGCGCCGACCCGACGCGGACCGCTACCTACCGTGCCATGATCGACAACGGCGCCGATATGGTGCTCGGCGACCATCCACATTGGGTGCAGAATACCGAGGCCTACAAAGGTCGCCTCATCGCCTATTCCATGGGTAACTTCATGTTCGACCAGCAATCAAACAGGGAAGTGACCCGCTCGGCCGGTTTCTCAGTCCGTTTCGAAGCGAAAGACGTCAAAGCTGATGTTGTGGCGGCATGGCTTGCCATCGGCAAGCAGTGTCGGACGTATCACGACGACTGCCTCGCCCGTATCAAGGCGGCGAATCTGACCAAGCTGCCCTACACCTATAAAATCAGTGCGATCGGCGTCGATACGTCCGGCCGCATCACCCATCCCGCCTCGGCCGATGTCCTCGCCGGCATTCTCGAACGTCTGCAATGGGCGACGACCAAGACCCAGCTCCAGGCCCCTTACAGCGCCGACTGATCCCGCCCACTATCGTACGACACGGATACCATCTGGTACACTAGTCGTATGACACATGAAGAGGTAGAGGCGTACATCCTTGGGTTCCCAAACACATTTTTGGACTATGCGGTCGGTGAAGGAGTGGCGGTGTATAAGATCGGCAGGCCCGAACAGGCGTCGGAAGGAAAGATGTTTGCGTTGATTTCCGAGGGGAAAGCGCCGGTGAATCTCAGTCTGAAATGCGATCCGCAGCTCGCTCAGGTCCTCCGCGAGAAATACGAGACGGTCATGCCAGGCTACCATCTCAACAAAAAACACTGGAACACGCTCATACTGAGCGGCCAGCTCCCTTGGGAAGAAGTTCAAGCCCTAATTAGGCACAGTTACGACCTCGTTTCTGGCGCTTAGAGTATTTTAGTTCGATGCGGTTATCTTGTTCGCCTGTGCGATAAGCAGGTCGGCGGCCTTGTAGCTGTCAGCCAGGAGCGTCCGGGCATTTTTGCCTGACACCTGCTGGTAGGTCGTATTCAGGTTCGTGCGGTACGTCACCAGCTGGCTATGCAGGGTCTGCACCAAAGTAGCATCATAGGTGTTATTGGTCGCGGCTGTCTCGAGCAGCTTGTCCGTGGCAGTATCCGCTTTTGCGCCGAGCAGCTTGTCGTCGACTTTGCCTTTATGCTCGGTGATATAGGTGAATACAGCCTTCTGGTTAGTAGTGAGACTGAGCTGTGTGTTGAGGGCGAGGTTGCGGGCATCGCTGCCGGTGGCTTTCGCGCTGCCGAGTCCGGCGACACGAATGATTTCCTGTTGTTCCTGCGCGACCGTGAAAAGGCGGCTGTTAATAGAATCTTTCGAAGAGAACAGCGAAGTAGCAAGGATGAGCAGGATCGTCACGACTGCCAGCCCGCCGATGATGAACAGGATGCGCTTCACGAGCGACATGCCGCCTAGCGGGCCTTTTTTCTCGATCGACTTCTCCGCGAATATGAACTCATAGGGGTTGGCTTGACCATTTGCCGGGATTGGCCTGGCCGCAGGATCAACCGGGGGTGCCGGTTGATAATAGCTGTCGGCCGGAGGGGCTGGCGGCGCGGTTGGCTGGGGCGGGGCGGGTGTGGAATATACCGGCTGCGGAGGCATGGCCGGCTGCCCGCCGGCGGGCGCTGCCCCAGGTTGCCCATTCTGATACTGCTGTTCGGGATTCATTACGCTTATAGTAGCAAAACTCAGCAGAGAAATCTATTTTTATCATAAGCTTATTGACATTTATGCATAAAAATGCTATATTGGAATAGTATTCTTAAACACATAAAAGGAAACACGATTATGGAAGAAAAACACGAAACTATAGGTTCTCCTGAATGGGCTGCGGGAGAGTCGAGCCGATTACTGGCAGTCGAAAAAGAAGCAGTGCAGCATGCTAAAGACGCCGGAGAGATTGCAGCTTTGGTCGATGAACACGTAGGGGAAATGGATGAGCCAAGTGACGAGGCGTCTGAGGCCGCTTTTCAGGCCGAAGATGATGCGATGGAAGCTATATCTAATCTGAATGGTGCAGAAGAAAACAGTCGCCAATTTGCTGAAACGCATATGGGCTCGCTCGTCGAGGCCGCGATTGCTGATGCCACCAAGAATGGCGTTACAATCAATCGCTAAGCATTCTTTTGACATCTTGCAAAACCTCAGTACCGGAGCTGGGGTTTTGTTGATATTCCATACAGGGGTACAATAAGGGCAGATATGGATGCGAAAGAAGAAGTGCGGTCGCGGCTGGCGATAGAGGACGTCATCGGTGAATACGTCCAGTTGAAGCGTGCTGGCCGGAACTGGAAGGGCCTGAGTCCCTTTGGTGCCGAAAAGACGCCGAGCTTCGTCGTAAGCCCTGACAAGCAGATCTGGCATGATTTCAGCAGCGGCCGGGGCGGTGATATATTTACCTTTGTCCAGGAGATGGAGGGTGTCGATTTCAAAGGCGCGCTCGAAATTCTAGCGCGCCGGGCTGGCGTGGACCTGGAGCAGTACCGGCAAGCCGGCAGCGGCGGCCGTTCGGACGGCAGGCAAAAAGAGCGGCTATACGAAGCGAATGAGCTGGCCGCCCGGTTCTACCAGGAGCAGTTCAAATCCAAAAACAATACCACCGTACAGGATTATGTGATCAAAAAGCGTCGCTTCAACAGGGAAACGGTATTGGCGTGGCGGCTGGGCTACTCGCCCAATACAGGGAACGCTCTGGTGGATTTCCTCCGGAAAAGAGGATTCAGCGATAGGGAAATCAAGCTGGCAGGCCTGACGAGCCAGAACCGCCGCGGCGGGCTGCAAGACATGTTCCGCGGCCGGCTCATGATCCCGCTCGCCGATGCGCAGGGGCGGATCATCGGATTCACGGCGCGGCTGCTTGCCGACGACCCCAATGCACCGAAGTACATCAACACTCCCAGCACACCGCTGTATGACAAGGGCCGCCATGTGTTCGGGTTCCATCTGGCAAAAGACGCCATCAGGAAATCAAAATTCGTGGTGCTCGCAGAGGGCAACCTCGATGTCATCCAGAGCCACCAGGCCGGCGTGCGACAGGTCGTGGCGACAGCAGGAACCGCATTGACCGAATCCCATCTCAAGGCCCTTAGCCGTCTTACCGGTGACATCCGCCTCTGTTTCGATGCGGACAAAGCGGGAGTGGCGGCAACGGAACGGGCGATACCGATCGCCGCAAAAGTCGGGGTCAACCTGCAGATTATCACCATACCGAGCGGCAAAGATCCGGACGAGCTTATCAAACAGGATGTCAGCAAATGGCAGGCCGTCATCGAACAGCCGCGCTACGCCGTCGATTGGCTGATTGAGCATTACCAAAACCAACTTGACCTCACGTCCGCCCTTGGCAAGCGTGAGCTCAGCGATGTCGTCCTGCGTACCATCCGCCAGCTCCCCGACGATGTCGAACAAGATCATTACCTCGGTCGCCTCGCTGAATTGCTCGAGGTGAACAAAGCGGCGCTTGTTTCCAAGCTGCGGAGCGCGGAAACCCAGCGCGCGCCGCTGCGCCGTCCGGCGAACAAGCCTGCACCCACACCCGATACGGTAGTGGTAGAGCGGCAAAAAACAGAAGAACATCTCATGGCGCTCGCCCTCATGCAGCCCCGTCTGCGTACATACCTCTATAATTTAAGCGCCGATATGTTTGCCTCGCCTCGGTCGCGCAGCGTGTTCGAGTTTTTGGTCGAGCATCCGGAATACGA
Source organism: Candidatus Saccharimonadota bacterium (assembly GCA_036782475.1). GTDB lineage: Bacteria > Patescibacteriota > Saccharimonadia > Saccharimonadales > UBA4665 > JAGXIT01. The sequence goes on along the minus strand of DAIPYY010000002.1, from coordinate 25,823 downwards.
CGGGAGCGACAAAAAGCTCATGCAAATCATTGCGGAGTATGGTAAAATATTATCATTAGTCTATGAGACGCTGTACCAGAACGTCGATGCGGGAGAGCAGACGAGTGAAGCTGCCCGCCTACAGACAAAGCTGGTGACTGAATATGTACGAACCCAAAAACAAGCACTGGTGGCGGCCCTGCAGGATGCCCCAGCCGAAAAAGCAGAGACGTTGCTCATACGGGCACGTGAACTCGACGATTTATTACGATTAACCCAAGGAGATGCGCATGGCACCAAAGAGTGAAAATCCACAAGCCGCGCTTGAACAGGCAAAGAACGATATTATCGAACAGGCGAAAGCTGCAGGGGTCATCCAGGCGCGCGAAATCGCCCAGAAAATCCCTGATACCCCAGAAAATGCCGCTATACTCGACACGCTGTATACCGAACTGGCCGAGCTCGGCATCGATGTCGGTGTCGCAGAGGAAGAGCCGGTCCCGGCCGATCTCAGCGACGAGTGGCTGATCGACGATGACGAAGAAATCCTCATCGAAGACCAGACGTATCTCGACGATATCGCCGACGACTCGGTGCGCTTGTACCTGCGTGAGATCGGTAAAATCCCGCTGCTCAACGCTGAAGAAGAGCTTGAACTTGCCCAGCGCGTCGTCGCCGGCGACCGCGAAGCTAAAGACCAGATGGCAGAGGCCAACATGCGCCTCGTCGTTTCTATCGCCAAACGGTATGTCGGCCGCGGACTCGATTTGCTCGACCTCATCCAAGAGGGCAACACCGGCCTGCTGCGCGCCGTCGAGAAATTCGACCCCGACAAAGGGTTCAAATTCAGCACCTACGCGACCTGGTGGATCCGTCAGGCTATTACCCGTGCCATCGCCGACCAGGCCCGCACCATCCGCATCCCCGTCCACATGGTCGAGACCATCAACAAACTGCTCCGTACACAGCGCCGTCTGACACAGGAACTGAACCGCGAGCCCACCAACGCCGAGATCGCCAAAGAGATGGAAATCGACGAAGCGAAAGTCGAGCATATCATGAAGATCAAGCAGGATATCTCGAGCCTCGACGCCAGCATCCGCGACGACGAGGAAGAGTCCGTGCTCGCCGATTTCATCGAAGATGAAGACACGATTACTCCGGAAGAATCCGCTACCGGGCAGCTGCTCAAAGAGCAGGTCAAAGACATGCTGTCGGCCCTCACCGAGCGCGAACAGAAGATCATCAAACTCCGTTTCGGCCTCGAGGATGGCAAGCAGCACACGCTCGAAGAAGTCGGCCAGGAGTTTAGTGTCACCCGTGAGCGTATCCGCCAGATCGAAGCCAAAGCGCTCACCAAACTGCGCAAGCACAAGGATGCGCGGAAATTGCACGACTACATCAAGTAAATTGAGGAAACCGAGATAGGTTTCCTCATCGCGCGGGCAAAATGGAATACATTTTGTCCGGCTGCTCCTTCCTGGGAAGTTATAAAAATATATCCGGAATGAATCCGGATATATTTTTTGGTTTTATGATTGGATGCGGAAGATGATTTTTAGGATTGCTGATCGTGCAATGTCTCGTGTACCGCAGCGCTACAAGTGTAGGGAAGCCCGGGTTTCGGCCAGTAACTGGCGGGCTTTTGCCGAGCGCGTGCATACTTCCGGCATGAGCCGGACATGTAATTGCAGGCCGTCAGTCGTGATGTCAACAGTGCAGTAGAGCGGTCGGATAACCTGCTTCATTGTTATTTGGGATGACTCCGCAGCGGCAACAGCGGGCGCATAGAGCTGCAGCACAAATACGATACTACTAACTAGTACGCTCCCACCGAATCCCAATCTCATACATAGTACTGTACACCGTTCGTTTTCGTTTGTTAACAACCGCCGTACAGGGGGACTGTACGTGGACCTATGTGACTCTGTATACTGACTCATATGAAGTTGATTGGGATTGCTGGGACGAACGGGAGCGGGAAAGATACCGTGGGACATATTTTGGCCGGGAAGCACGGCTGGTTGTTCATATCGGTTACTGATATGCTGCGCGAAGAATGCGCTGCCCGTGGCCTGGAAATCTCCCGTGAAAATCTGCGTACGATCAGCGCCGAATGGCGCCGGGCGGGCGGTCTCGGTGTGCTCGTCGACAAAGCCATGGCAGTTTTTGACGGCCAAGGTGGAGACACTGTTTATAGAGGCCTCGTAGTAGCGAGCCTGCGCAATCCAGGCGAAGCGGACCGTATCCATGAACTCGGTGGAACGGTGGTCTGGGTCGATGCCGACCCGCGGCTCCGCTATGACCGTATCCAGTCGGCTAACAGAGGGCGCGGTGCCGAAGACACCAAGACTTTCGAGGAGTTTTTAGCTGAACAAGAAGCCGAGATGAAACACTCTGGCGACGAAGCAACCCTCAACATGGCAGGGGTCAAAGCCCTCGCCGATACCGAAATCTTCAACGAGTCCGACCTCGCTACCCTCGAGCAAGCCGTAATTGACCTGATACAGCCGTAAGTGAGAGATCTCTTGCAAAAATAAAACATTTGTGCTATTATACAAGCGTATAGAGGTGTTATACGCATGAGAATTGTCCGTACTATCCTATTTATCCTCATCGTCATCGGCCTGATCTGGCTGGTGGTGCTGCTATTCACGCGTGCGTTTTCCGGCCCTAACGCTTCCGCGCCGACTCCTCTCGTCGACTATGCGAAAACCGACACGGTGGTAACGATGTACATCGACGGTCCGGTAGTGGCCAATCAAGAATACCGAGGACTGCGTATCACTGTCGGGCGCGAGGAGGTGAAGGCGGAGCTTATGAACGGCTACCAGCACGATGTCGTCAGCCAGCAAACGTTCGAGAGCAATTCGACCGCTTATGCGGCGTTCCTGAAGTCATTGCAGCGCGCTGGTTTCAATGAGCCCATCTCGACGAGCATCACCGCGGACGAGCGAGGTGTCTGCCCCCAGCACAATCGGTTTATCTATACGCTGGAAAACGGCCAGGACGAGAAAAAGCGGACGTGGACCAGCCGCTGTGGCGGCAATTATCAGGGACAGCAAAGCCTGACGCGCGAATTATTTTTGCGCCAGGTGCCGCGCGCACCGCTGAATACTATGGTTCGGGGCAGTGGCCTCAGCCTCAGCCAGTAACCGGCTTTTGATACAATAAAACGGTATGAGCGATATACGGGCGGTCATTTTTGATCTGTACGGGGTGCTGGGTTTGAATGGCTGGCAGGAATTCAAGCAGCATCATTTCGGTGAAGCACATGACCGGTGGGAGCCACTCAGGCAGCTGGGCCAGCAAGTCGATGCGGGGGAGGCGAGCGAAGATGCATTCGTCGCCGCGCTGGCTGCCGAGACGGGCGAAGACCCGGCCCATATCCGCTACCAGTTCGATCACACGCAGCCGAACCGTGAGCTGCTGGATTTTATTCAGGACGAGCTGGCGGGACGGTATAAGATCGGGCTTCTCAGCAACGCCAGCCGCGACGCGACGAAACAGCTTTTTACACCTGAGGACAAAGCGCTTTTTGATGCTGTCATCATGTCCGTGCATGTCGGTATGACAAAGACCGAAAAAGCCATGTTCACGGCTATGTGTGACCGGCTGGGCGTCGTCCCTGAGGCATGCGTTATGGTCGATGACCAGCGGCGGCATCTCGTGACGGCCGCTGCGCTCGGCATGAAAACGGTACGGTACGAAACGAACGAACAAGCCGTAGCGGAGCTGCGGGGGCTTCTGCACTTATGATCCGGGCGATTATCTTTGACTGCTTCGGCGTCGTCCTGACCGATGCGCTGCAAGCGATCCGGGAAGAACTTGCCGCGGCGGACCCGGACGCCGCCCGGGCGATCAGCGACATCATCGCTGCCAATAACCGCGGGCTCATGGAGCCAGGCGAGTCGAACGAGCGGATCGCGGCGATACTGGGTGTGACACCCGGAACATTTCGTCGCCAGGTCGAAACGGGCGAAGTCCGCAATGATGCATTGTTGCAATATATTGTGCGACTTAGGAAATCCTACAAAACGGCGATGCTCAGTAACATCGCGGGCAGCAGCCTGGCGCGGCGTTTCCCGGACGACGAACTATCGCAGTATTTTGACGAAGTGGTGGCATCGGGCGATATCGGCTATGCCAAGCCCGAACCCGAAGCTTACGAAATCACGGCGGAACGTTTGGGGGTGCGGTGCGACGATTGCGTGTTCATCGACGACCGTGAGCTGTTCGTGGAAGGCGCCCGCGCCGTCGGCATGCAGGGAATCGTCTACAGCGATACCGCGCAGTTCAAAAAAGAGCTGGCGGACGTTATCGCTTAACCGATGCGAAAAGAAATGCGTTTGTCTGTATTGGCTGCTTCCTGGAGCTTGCGGACATTGAGCCGCAGCGTGGCGATGAGACCCGAGCTCTTCGCTGACACCACCAATCCGCGCGGCAGGGTGGTGACCGCCACCTCGGCGTCGTAGTGCCGCCGGACGTACTCTTTTATCGCCCGCACTTCGGGCGGTATATCAAAATCTTTGCGGCTGAGTATATCGGCGATTCCATCCATATTTCTAGTATAGCGTTTTCTAGCATCTTTCCTACCGGCGATCGTCCAAAATTGTGCGGCGAACACGAGGTTCTGTTAGAATGTCGCTATGCCAGAATTACCGGAGGTTGAGACGATTAGGAGGGGGCTAGAGGGGCGTATCATCGGCAAGGCCGTGCGGAGCGCACACAATTATGATTCGCCTAAAAGTTTTCCGAACGCACCGGCGGACGTTGAACAATTTTTATACGGGGCGACCGTCACCGATGTACGCCGTCGTGCCAAAGTGCTGCTTATCGAACTATCGAGCGGCTACACCCTTGTCACCCATCTCAAAATGACCGGCCAGATCATTGTCATCGATAATCACGCGCGGTGGGGAGCGGGCCATCCGAACGATAGTCTCGTACACGAGCTGCCGGACAGCACGACGCGTGAACACATCGATTTCGCGGACGGCACGCGGCTGTATTTCAACGACCTGCGCAAATTCGGCTGGATGAAGCTGTATCCTACGGTCGAGGTCCCGAACATCGATTTTATGCAGCGGGTCGGCCCGGAGCCGCTCCTCGATGACTTCACCGGCGAAGTGCTCTATGAGCGTTTGCAGCGCCGGGGAAACACCACCATCAAAGCGGCATTGCTCGACCAGACCGTACTTGCGGGAGTAGGGAATATATATGCGGACGAATCGCTTTGGGGCGCGCGTATCCACCCGGCCACGTTGGTAAAAAATGTGCCGCGGAAAGCTATTTTGCAGCTTGCCGGCGAGATCAAAACCGTCATGAACTTGGCCATCGAAAAAGGCGGCTCGACCGATAAAAACTACGTGAATGCCGAAGGCAAGAAGGGCAGCTACCTCAGCTTCGCCCGCGTCTTCCGCCGCGAAGGCCAGCCATGTCCGCGCTGCGGCACCATCATCGAGAAAACCCGTGTCGCCGGCCGCGGCACCCACCTCTGTCCCCATTGTCAAACCAAAAAATAAATATTGACAAAACACAAGCTTTTTGCTATAATCTTACATATGACGCAATTACCTCAAGAAAAACCTACCCAAGTATGGGAACAGCCTCCGAGTGTTCCTGCTGATGACTTGAATCTTTTGGCAGGGAATGATGGGCTGCCACTGGACAATATCTCAAAATCGAATCAAGGTATTGCATTAAACTCCAATCATTCTTCCGGCAAAAACCTCACACACCAAGTAATTGCTCTTGGAGCCGGGGTAGTCACGCTTGGCGTGGCAGCGATAGCGGGCATTTCGTACTCAAGAGATAGTCAAAACTCCGCGCAAAGTGTATCAGTGCCCGAGCAAGTACAGCCGGCTTCGGATGAATCGGTAGAAAAGGCGAATGAAACGGCTCGTGACCTTGCGAACGGCATTATCAAAATTTTGGCGAAACCAGGCAGCGGAGCAGAAGCGTACCGGGGTGATATGGTTGGGAATAAAACCGCTGTTATTGGTCCTGACGGCAAATACCCGAGTGCAGACGACAATAAGACTCCCGAGTCATTCGTGGGGTTTGACCCGATTGCTGGTGAGATGTACTTTTCTTCCACGCAAGGGTATTTCCCGAACGGGGTTAAAAATGACAAGGATTTTGAATCAACATCGGTACGGATTACCCTCAAAGTTGCGAAGGATAACCCTATCTACAACACGAAGGGTCAGCTGCAACTTGCTGACTACGAGCAGGCTATGTCTCTGCCTGATACATTAGAACTCAAATCACTGGAGGCTGGTTTACACGTCGGTGTTGACCCTGCGCCTGAAGTAGCTATGACGACGAATGACGAAGGAAAACTGCAGGCAACAGTAAGTGAATTCGATCAATATGACGACGATGATTCGGACTTGTCCAAGGCGACGGAGGGCGACGAGAAGTTTGATGGTGTGTCAGCGAGAGTCCGTCAGGTCGCCGAGACAGCTTTAGAAGACCTGCAGCACAGCAGCGAATAAGAACACTCTTTCAATTCTTTATTAGGATAGTGGCACGAGCGCGGTTATATAGCATAAGCAACAGGGTTGCACCTATACCCGGGGTGGGGGTATAATGAATGTATGAATACAACTATACACCACACCCCGGTCATGCATGCCAAACGGCAAGCAGCTCAAATTACCCTAAAAAAGGCACACAGTTTGCTGGCGCGCATCCAGAAGATGCTGGATGATGACGCGTATTGTATTGACGTGATGCAGCAGAATCTTGCGGCCATCGGTTTGCTCAAATCGGCGCACCAGCAGCTGATGGAAGACCACCTGGCTCACTGTTTCGCGGAGGCTATGCGGGCGGATGATCCCGCCACCAAAGCGCGGATGACGGAAGAAATCCTGACAGTCACTAAGCTCGCGGGCAGGTAGCGGACAATGCCGGTCACAACCACGCTTCCTATCAAGGGTATGCACTGCGCGTCATGTGTGCTGCGGGTGCAGGATGCGCTCATGTCGGTGCAAGGCGTGCAAAAAGCCACGGTCAGTTTATCTAAAAAGACGGCGGCGGTTGAGATGACGGAGCCGCTGCCGGCCGCAAGCCTTGCGGCGGCAGTCGAGTCGGTCGGCGACGGCTATGGTATCGGCAGTGAAAAACTGCCGTTTTTGAACCGTGAAGCAGGAACCTATAAAACACTCGGGTTTGGGGCGGCGATCGCTGCGGCGATCGGAGGGGTTTTATGGCTAAGCGGTGCATTTCAGGCTGTGGGTATACAGACGACGAACGGACCTGCCTGGGCCGTGGCACTGGTGATCGGTCTGACCGCTGGCATATCGACATGCATGGCGCTCGTGGGGGGTTTGGTACTGGGACTATCGACGCAGTATAGCCAGGCTCATCCTGAGCAGGGCGCATGGCAAAAGTTTCGGCCACATATTGTATTCAATATTGCGAGACTGACTGGTTTTATTCTGCTAGGTGGCGTCATCGGGAAAGTCGGTTCGGTGTTGCAACTCCGCGGCTTGGCGCTGGGGTTGCTGATGATGCTGGTCGGGGTAACGATGCTGCTACTGGGGCTGCGCCTCAGCAAACTTTTTCCGCGGCTCGGCAACGGCCTGACACTGCCGCCTCGCTTGGCCGCCTGGCTGGGGCTGACGAAGTCGGCGGAGGGGTATAGCCACCGGCGTGCCGCGACGCTCGGCGTGCTGAGCTTCTTTTTGCCGTGCGGGTTCACGCAGTCGATGCAGCTTTTCGCCGTGAGTACCGGGAGTTTTTGGCAGGGAGCGCTGATCATGGGGATGTTTGCGGTGGGAACGGCGCCGGGGCTGCTCGGTATCGGCGGCCTGGCGGCCACGATGCGTGGTCGTGCGGCACAGATTTTCGCTGCTTTTGCAGCTGTTGCGGTGTTCGGCTTTGGGCTGCTGACAATCTCGCAGGGCTACCGGATAGCCGGTATACCGGCGCGCCTCAATGCGGCATGGGGCAGTATCCAGGCGGGGTTGCCGGACGGTAACCGCACTGTGCTCCGGGCGGGATACGACGCGGATGGTATTGATACCAAGACGTTCACCGTCAAAGCGGGACAAAAATATAGCATCGCGATTACGCCTTCCGTCGACGTACAGGGGTGTATGAGTACGGTCATGATCCCGGGTCTGGTCGACAAACCGCAGCCGCTGCGTGCGGGCAAGACGGTCAGCTTGAATTTTACCGCTCCACGCACGGGCGAATACGGCCTGCTGTGCGCGATGGGACTGCCTCATGGAGCACAGGTGATCGTGGAGGATAGCGTATGACCACGACCCATCTTTCGATCGAAGGCATGCACTGTGCCAGTTGCGCGGTCGCGATCGAAAAGGAACTCGGAAAAGTCGACGGCGTCAAAAAGGCAAGTGTCAATTTTGCCCTCAAAACAGCGGCGGTCGAGCATGACCAGCCGGATACCGCTCCTCTGATGGCGGCGGTCGAGCAGGCGGGATACACGGCCCGGCAGACAGATGGAGACTATGACATGCATGATCATATGCAGCACGGCGACGCCAATATCTGGTACCGGCGGATGCTGGCAGGGATTGTCCTGAGCGCTCCACTGTTGCTTTTCATGGTGCTCGGCTGGACAGAAAATCCTCTGACTGACACGCTCATGCCGTATATGGGGCTTGCCGCCCTCGTGCTGGCGACCTTCGCGCAAGCGTATCTGGGAAGGTATTTTTACCGCAGCACCTGGAAGGCGTTGCGGCGCGGACGGTTCAATATGGACAGCCTCATCGCTATCGGTACGACCGCGGCCTATCTCTACAGCGTCGTGGTATATGCGTCGCATGTACGGGAGGCGGGGACGCTCCTGGGAGGCGGCGAAGGCCTATACTTTGAGGTCAGTACATTGCTGCTTACTTTCGTCGCGGTGGGTAAATGGCTCGAAGCAAGAGCGACCGCCGCGACCAGCGCAGCGATCAACAAGCTGATGCAGCTCGGTGCGAAATCGGCCACGCTGCTCCGCGGCGGCAAGCAGGTACGCATCGCCATCGAAGACGTCACGGTAGGTAATGTCCTGGTGGTCAAACCGGGCGAGAAAATTCCCGTTGACGGCATAGTGACGAAGGGTAGTTCCGCGGTGGATGAATCGATGCTCACGGGCGAAAGTCTGCCCATAGAAAAGACAGAAGGCGATACTGTAACAGGAGCGACGTTGAATCAACGCGGCAGTTTCGAGATGCGAGCCGAAAAAGTCGGCGCCGATACGATGCTGGCGCAGATCGTCCGGCTGGTCAGTGACGCCCAAAACTCCAAAGCTCCTCTGCAGGCGCTCGCCGACCGCATAGCGGGGTGGTTCGTGCCGGCCGTTATCCTTGTGGCGCTGGCGACTTTCCTGGCATGGTTTTTCGTATTCGATGCTGCTTTCGGTGCCAGCCTCATCTATGCCGTGTCGGTATTGGTTATAGCCTGCCCGTGTGCCTTAGGTCTGGCGACACCGACGGCCGTCGTAGTGGGCACCGGTTTGGGCGCGAGCCGGGGTATCTTGATCAAAGGCGGCGAGCCGCTTGAGCGGGCGAATACCATCCAGGCAATCGTGTTCGATAAAACAGGCACGCTCACTGAGGGTAGACCGCAGGTAACGGATGTGCATGGCAACGGCACTGTCAGCGAAGATGAGCTGCTGGCGGCAGCGGCGGCGATCGAACGGCTTAGCGAGCATCCGCTCGCTGAAGCGATTGTAGCCGAAGCTGCCGCGCGTTCGCTCGGCGAGCTGCAAGCCACGGAGTTTACGGCTCTACCCGGCCAGGGGGCATCGGCCCGGATCGGCGGCAAGCAGTATCTCATCGGCAACCGTGCGCTGCTTGCTAAGCGGAACATCAGTGTGGAAAATGCCCCTATTGAATCGCTGGAACTTGAGGGCAAAACAGTCGTGTTCGTCGTACGAGAAGATACACTGATGGGAAGCATTGCAGTCGCCGATATGGTGCGTTCCTCAGCCCGAGCCGCAGTCGAGCGGCTTGAGCGCAGCGGCTATGCGGTCTATATGCTCACCGGTGACAATGCCCGCACGGCGCAAGCTGTCGCCGCGGCAGTCGGTATCAATCCGGCGCACGTCATAGCAGAAGTCCTGCCGGAAGATAAAGTGCGGCGTATCGAGAGTTTGAAGGCTGAGGGGCTCGCCGTGGCAATGATTGGCGATGGTATTAACGACTCGCCGGCTCTCGCCGCCGCGGATATCGGTGTGGCGATGGGCGGCGGCAGCGACATTGCCATCGAAACAGGCGATATCGTGCTGGTGCGGGATGACCCTGCGGGCGTTGCCGAAGCGTTTGAGCTGTCACGCGCAACGGTTGGTACCATCAAGCAGAATCTCTTTTTCTCGCTCATATATAACACCCTTGGCATCCCGGTGGCGGCAGGCGCGCTACTGTGGGCCGGCTTCAGCCTGCGGCCCGAAATCGCCGGTTTGGCGATGGCTTTCAGTTCAGTCCTGGTCGTCACCAGCTCGCTGCTGCTGCGTCTTTTCCGGCCGGGGAAACAGCTTTTTGTTCTCAGACTCGCTCCGCTCGCGCTCATGGGCGTGTTTATCGGAATATTCGCGTTTTTAGCGCGTACTATATAGGAACGTAGCCGCTCGGGATGAACAAATAAAAGGTGCGGAAGACCCCTACAGCTTACGCAGCAGTTTGTGGACGCTGGCGGGGTTCGGCAGGCGGTAGCGGGCGGCACTCCGGCCTCGGCCGACTTTGATGGTGTAGCTGCCCGCCGGAGCGTTCTTGAACATTTCCTCGTCGGTGGTGTCGTCCCCGATGGCCAGCACGAAATCCTGGTCGTTGAGCAGCCATTCCTGCAGCGCATGGCCTTTGCTGATATCAAGGTGATGCACCTCGAGCGTCATTTTGCCCTCTTCGACGCGCAGCTTATTGTCTTTTGCGATCGCGCGCAGTTCCCGTTTCATGAGTACGAGATGCTTAGTCGCATAAAACGGCGATGCATTACGATAGTGCCAGACGACTGATTGTTCTTTCTCTTCGACGCGGGCGCCAGGAGTGAGGGCGGCATAGTAGTCGAAAATGCGGCGGACCTCGCGTTTCCATTCACCGGCGTTGCCGAGCATCTTGTGCCAGGTCTTCCAGTCCGGTTTTTTGATGAACCCGCCGTGCTCGGCGATGAGCGTAACAGGCAGCTTACCGAGCCATTCCGACAGTACCTCTCTATCGCGGCCGCTGATGACGACAATCCTGTTATGCGGGTCTTTGCCGAGCCGTTCCAGCGCCGAAAGCGTTTGTTTGGAAGGGGTGGCTTCTTCGGGCCGCCGCATGATGGGCTGGAGGGTGCCGTCGTAGTCGAGCAGGATGAGACGCTCCTTGGCCTGATGATAGTCAGCCACCAGCGCCCGCTCAGCCGATTTCGTGAGGGAGCGCGTAAAATGGGTTTTGGGCTGCGGCAGCGGCGCTTGCAGCGCAACGATGAAACTCTCGGCCCATTTGTCAACGGTGTGGCGGCGCAGGTAGCGCTGCATTTTCGTCGTCTTTTCGATAAATGATGCTTCCTCGGCTGTCAGCGCTTTTTTCAGGCCGTTGACAAGTGAGCGCGGCCGGCCGGGATTGACGAGGATGGCGTCTTTCAGCTCTTCGGCGGCACCGGCTGTTTCGCTCAGGACGAGCACGCCGTCACTATTCGGGTGGCTGGCAAGGTACTCTTTGGCGACGAGGTTCATCCCGTCGCGGATGGGTGCGATGAATGCGACGTCGGCACGCTGGTAGAGAGCGGCGTACTGGTCGAACGGCAGGGGAGAGAAAATCGGTTCGACCGGCTGCCACGACCACGCGCCGTAAGTACTGTTTATATCGTCGATGAGGGCGTCGACGTCCTCACGGAGCTTTTGGTACTCCGGGACATCGGTGCGCGACGGCATCGCCTGCATGATCATGACCACTTTCCTGCGCAGTTTCGGATTTTCTTTGAGCAGAGTCCTATAAGCCTGTAAGCGTTCGACGAGGCCTTTGGTAGGATCGAGCCGGTCGATAGTCAGTATGACTTTCTTGCCGAAGTATTTCCACTGCAATTTTCTCAGCTCCAACGCCACCGTTTTGGACTGTGCCGCTTCGGCGAACTTGCGGTAATTTATGCCAATGGGAAAATCGACGACCCGGACGATACGGGTCGGCAGCGCGACTTTGCGCGGCGCGACCACGCCGATGCCGGCCTTTTGGCAACAATCGAGCAAATTATTTGCGTAGTTGGTGGTGTGTGTACCGATGAGATCTGCACCGAGGACGCCGCGGAGCAGCTCGTTCGCGTTCTTCAGCTGGAACAGGTCGTCGGGTCCGGGAAATGGGATGTGCAGGAAAAACCCGATCTGCTGCTCGGGCCGGGCGACGCGCAGCATTTCCGGCAGGAGTAGCAGCTGGTAGTCATGGACCCAGATAGCGTTCGTTTCTTTTGAAAGGCGCAGCGTCTCGTCGGCGTAGAGGCGGTTTACTTCCTGGTAGGCCCGCCAATTCGCTGCCGTGTCGCCGCCGCCGATAGGGAGGTGGTGAAACAGCGGCCAGAGGGCGCCGTTGCTGTAGCCGCTATAAAACCTGTCGATCTGCTTTTTCGTAAGAAATACGGGGTAACAGTGCTGTTTTTTCAGCTTCGCGGTAATGTCGGTTCGTTCTTCTTCGGTGAGGTCTTCGGTCGCGATGCCCGGCCAGCCGATCCAGCGGGCCTGCCCGCTTTCGACGTATGAAGCGAGGGCAGTGGAAAGCCCGCCCACACTCGGAGCATACTCCAGCTTGCCGTCGACTTTCCGTACGCTTATCGGCAGCCTGTTTGAGACGATTATCAACCTTCCGCTACTCATTGTTCTCCAGCAGTCATTTATACCACACTGAGCCAACCAACGCATGTAATATTCCTCACATTATCACTAAAATAATAAAAATTGACAAAACACAAGCTTTTTGCTATAATGAAAATATAGATTAAAAACAAACAGACAAACAGAATGTCCACACCCATGCCCAAACCAGAAGCAATCAGAGTTGATCCGTCACCGGGTGAGCTGTCTGAAGGCCAGACGGCGGCGATCCGGTTATTTGAGTTGCCGGACGACATATTCAACGAGGAGCTTCCAAAATTTATCCAGGCACGGACAGAAGCGCTCTCCGAAGGTGTAAGTCGCCGCGTTATTAGCGACGATACGCCTTCTTTCACCAGCTTTATAGCGTCTGGCCGCCCGTTATTTCCTGCGGAGAGCCTTCTTGACCAGCAGCCCTTTGTGCTTGACGACCCAAAGGCCTATGAGATGACCATTTCTCGCACCCGTTCAGAGTACAAGAATCTTGTGCGGAGATTCGATCCGGCGAAGGCGCTCATCAATGCCGCCGTGAGAGGATCGTTCGAGGCCCAGGTCCTCTACTTTGGATCGTATTACGGGAATGAATGGCAACGCTTGCATAGACTTGAAAACGGGAAAGAGTCATCAGTACCTGGCTCGACATCGGTAACAGTAATAGGCGACGCGGCTATGTGTATGGAACGCGCGGCGATCGTGCATAACAGCCTGCTTATGGTAGGCGTCAGCTCTGAATACTGTGTTGGCGGTCTTAAAAAATGTGACAACGAGGGCAAAAAGACAGCGGGCGAGGGTCACGTGTTTCTTGAAGTTGTAGGGCCTGATGGCAGCCGTTTCCTGTATGATCCGGCTAATCCGAAAGTAACCGAATACCCTGAGCAAGGCGTACGCATTGCCAGGCCAAACACGCAGAAACTCGATAATACGGCGGCAGATTGCTATACCGTTGATTGGACGCGCAGTATCGGAGCAGATGGAAAAGTCGAAACAGTACCGGACGGCACATGGGTGTATTACAAAAACACACCAGCATCTACGCTCGGCCGTATGGCCATGCTGTAGAATAGAGAGGTGATAACGACGCTATGTGGGGAGAATGATGCGGAGCGGCTGCGTGAGCAGGCGCGGATCGTCGATGCGTTCGTGGCGGAGCATACCGACATGGGTTTGGAGCGGATCGACGGCGACACGGCCGCCTATGACCGCATGCTGGAGGCAGTGCAGAGCCTGCCGTTTTTGGTCTCTCGCAAGCTGGTCGTACTGCATGGTCCCAGCCTGAACAAAGATTTTATCGAACGGTTCGAAGACTTTTCCGCCGCGGCAATCGAACAGACTGACGTGCTGATCATCGAGGGCAAACTGGACAAACGGACGGCATATTATAAACAGCTCAAAAAGCTGACTGACTTCCATGAGTTCGCCGTGCTTGATGCGCCGGGTCTCGCAGCGTTCGCGGTACGATATGCGAAAGAGCAGGGCGGCAGTCTGCAGCCGGCCGATGCACGGTACCTGGTAGAGCGGACGGGGACGAACCAGCTCTCTTTGCAGCATGAACTGGACAAATTATTCACGTATGAGCCAAAAATTGTGCGCGCTGCCATCGACCTGCTGACGGACGAGGTGCCGCAGAGTAAAATTTTTGACCTGCTGGACGCCGCGTTCGCCGGCGACACCAGGCGGCTGCTTGCGCTCTATGCCGATCAGCGGGCGCAAGAGGTGGAACCGCAACAGATCGTCGCGATGCTGGTGTGGCAGCTGTATATATTCGTCGTCATCAAGGCCGGACAGGGCAAGTCTGCCGCCGAGCTTGCGAAAGCCGCGCGTCTCAACCCGTACGTCGTCGAAAAATCGCAGCGTGTGCTAAGGAATTTGCCGATGGCCCGCCTGCGGCAAATGGTGACCGATCTCCGGACACTCGATGTGCGCAGCAAAAGCGAAGGCATCGTCCTCGACGAGGCGCTGCAGCACTATCTCCTGAATCTTGCCGCTTGAAAAAAGGATCGCTGCGAGAGCGATCCTTTGTCCATAAGCAGAAAGACTATTTCTTCGCGGCGGGCTTTTTGGCCGAAGCGGCTTTTTTGACAGCCGGTTTCTTGGCGGGAGCAGCCTTTTTCACGGGAGTAGCCTTCTTGGCCGCCGGTTTCTTCGCCGGTGCGGTTTTCGCAGGAGCGGCAGCCGGTTTTGCAGCCTTCGCTTTGGCGGCAGGCTTCACGCCGGCAGCCTTGGCGGCTTTCGCGACCTGGGCTTGCTTGCGGGCGGCCTTGTTTTTGTGCATGACACCCTTTTTGGCCGCTTTATCGATCTCGCTCTGGACTTTCGAGAGGGCTGCACCGGCTTTTTTGTCTTTGCCGGTAACAGCGGCGGTGAAGGCCTTTACTGACGCCTTGAGGCTGCGCTTGGTCTTGCTATTGCGGACGGCGGCCTTGTTGGCGACCTTTACACGCTTTTTTGCTGATTTGATGATGGGCATACGAAATTACGTTCCTTTGATTAATTTTAATAATATGCTCGCAGTAGACTATAGCACCTCTGAGCGCCTCTGTCAAAGCCGCCCATGGCACTATGTAGCTATTTTGACAACTCTTTGTAGACAATGTGTTACGCTTGTGGTATTCTGCACTCAGAAACTCTACATAAAAACATTCAAAAGACAATGCAAGACCAACAGCAACAGCTTATCTCACGCTTGAAAGAGACCAAGAACATCCTGGTCACGGTGAGCAAAGACCCGTCAGTCGACCAGCTGGCAGCCGCCATCGGCCTGACCGTGGCGCTAAACCGCATGGAGAAGCATGCGACTGCGGTATTCAGCGGGGAAATCCCCGACACACTCCAGTTCTTGCGCCCGGAGGAAACGCTTGAGAAAACGACCGATTCACTCCGTGATTTCATCATCGCTCTCGATAAATCCAAAGCCGACAAACTCCGGTACAAAGTCGAAGACCAAGTCGTGCGGATTTTTATCACGCCATACCATACGGCGCTTACCGAGAAGGACCTCGATTTCAGCCAGGGAGATTTCAATGTCGACGCGGTTGTCGCCCTGGGCGTGCAAAACCAGCAGGATATCGATGCCGCCGTGCAGGCGCATGGCCGTATTTTGCATGACGCGACAGTCATCACGATAGCACTTGAGGGCGAAAGCGAAATCGGTGCTATTAATTGGGTAGAACCGGGGGCGAGCAGCCTGTCGGAAATGGTACTGCAAGTGGTCGAGGCGCTTGACAAACATGTTGTCGACGCACAGGTGGCGACATCGCTGCTTACCGGCATCGTTGCCATGACCGACCGTTTCAGCAACGACCGCACTACACCGCAAACTATGAGTGCCAGCGCTACGCTGATGGCAGCAGGGGCGAACCAGCAGCTTATCACCTCAGAACTGGAAGCGCCGGCACCGGAGCCAGAGCCGGAATCAGAACCGGCGGACGACGCCGATTCACCGGCCCCCGAAGAGCAAAACGACGCACCTGCAGAGGGTGAGGATCCTCCTGCCGCGCCGCCGCCGGAACCAGGCGTCCTCGAGATCGATCACGAACAAAATGAAGCTTCCGAAAGCGAAGAACCGGAAGCAGAACTGCCGCCGGTCGCTCCCGAACACGAAATCCATGTGGACGAAAACGGCCAGCTTATCTTCCTCGGCCAGAATCTTCCACCCGAAGGTGAGGCCGCCGCTCCGCCTGCCGATGCGCCAGTCGAGCCGTCGGAGCCGAAAGTAGAAGTCAAGCGCGGCCGTATCGAAAAGCCGCCGGTCTTTGATGAAAAACTATCGGCGAACACCGAACGGGAAGCGTATAGCCCGCCGACCGAACAGCTCGCCCAGCCGACACAGTCGACCCCGATCCTTTCCCATCATGAGCGGGTGCTCGATACTGATGCCGCCCCGGCTGGTGAGCCGGAAACACTGGCCGCCGAAGCGCCCCCCGTGCCGCCGGATGTCCCCGCCGCTCCTGCCGATGAAGCTCCGAAAGACACCGGTCCAAAAACATTGGCTGAACTTGAGCAGGAAGTAAACAGTCCGCATTTGCATGCGCAGGATCCGGGTCCGCAGTTTTTAGAGACTCCGATTAATGGCGCACGTGACGCGGTCGATGCGGCCCTGCAGGAAACGGCATCCGCGCCCGAGCCGATTACCGCGCTGAACGCGCAGCCGCTCGGTCCGGAGCTGCATGCCGACGAAAATCCTCCCACACCCACAACCGAACCGCAGTCGCCCACACCGCCCAGCGCGTTCCCAGGCGCACCTGCTGCCGAAAAGGATGATGGCCAACCGGCTCCTCCGCCGGTGGCACCGCCGTTTTATCCGCCGACACAGTAGACTCCATGAGACAAACCTACGGTTTTTCTCATCGCGCCGGCAAAATGGTTCACATTTTGTCGGGCTGCTCTTTTCCCTTGGTTATAAAAACTTCTTCGGAGTAAATCCGAAGAAGTTTTTGGTTCATCAGTTATCTTTGTTGTCATGCCGGCGAAGGCTGTCATCCAATCGCCTCCGGCCGAGCACCGACCTGATACAATACTTCCATGCAAGGAGTAGTACTGGTAGATAAACCATCTGGTTGGACGTCGTTCGACGTGGTGAACAAGGTGCGGCGCATGGTCGCTGCTATTGAGGGTAAAAAGCCGAAAAACTGTAAAGTCGGCCATACCGGCACCCTCGACCCGCTGGCGACCGGTCTGCTCGTGCTGCTTGTGGGCAAAGAGTACACCCGCCGGGCGGGCGAGCTCACCAAGCTCGACAAGACATACGAAGTGACGATGAAACTGGGCGAAACCTCGACCACCGGCGATGAAGAAGGGGAGAAAACGGCAGTATCCGGTACTATTCCCACCGAGCGAGCAGTCCTGGAGGCCCTCACGGCCTTCAGGGGGCACATCATGCAGGTTCCGCCGGCGTATAGCGCGATCAAGATCGATGGGAAACGCGCTTACGACCTCGCCAGGGCAGGCAAGACGGTCGAATTCGAAGCACGCCCGGTGACTATTCATTCAATAGAGCTGACGCGCTACGACTACCCGTTCGTCGAATTCAACGCCGATGTCAGTAGTGGCACTTACATTCGCAGCCTCGTGGAGGACCTCGGCACCCACCTCGGCACCGGTGCCTACATGAGTGCCCTCCGTCGCACTCGTGTCGGCTCTTTCCAGCTCCAAGGCGCACTACAGATTGATACACTTACTCCTGAAATTCTTTCGGCTCATCTAGCTGAATTGCCATAAGCAATTTTCAAATTCGCAGTATTGGTGTAAAGTTGCCCCATGCAACCGACTTCTAAGCAACTGCATGGGTATGTTGGAGCCGCTTTCCAGCTTGCTAATGAGCACGGGTATTATGTGCGCCGTAGGGCAAACTCCTGGGGAAGGTACTGGGGGATGGTGTTTGCGCGCCCGGGCGTTGACTGGGACGCCAGCGGAGGAGTGCGCGAGACGCACCGGCGTATCGCAGTGAGGATCGGACATTTCGGGTATGACGGATGGAGCCTGACCGTAAGAGATACCTTTGATAGCAAGCGTCCCAGTGACGCTCCGGAGCAATTTGTTTTTAACGGCGACGAGCTTGACACCGAAGCATTATTCTCTGGAGACGCGGCTCCTGCTGTCGTATGCCGGGCGATATACAAACTTGTTTGGTCCAGTCGCTCGGGCATTGAAATAGCGTCAAGACGGTTCATGGCGTATACCGACAAAAACGAAGTGGACGGAAGAATGCGCCCAGATGTCATACAGGCTCAACTTGATATGCCGCCAGAACTTTTTCCGGCAGAGCTGGATATGGTAACCGTTACTCGTGACGACGTGGATTTTATGCGCGAAGAGCTTGAAGCACATGCCATGGTACAGAGAATAAATAGTTGACAAAAATGCTAATGTTTGCTATAATTTAAACTGTTAGGCAAAAACAAACATGTCAGAAATACCGCTCAATACGCATGAAGCTACCGATCAGCCCCTGCCGTCCATGGGTTTCAACTACGAAAAGCTGAGTATCCCGGGCGAGTGGGCAGAACAGGTGATAGTGTCCGTTTTTCGCACCCCCGATAAAGCCACCTACCTGGTGCCTATAAATGGTGCCGATGATGAGCGGTGGCAGGAGCGGGTACGCGCCCTGCAGACAAATGATATTCCTTGTCATTTGCTGCCTTCCGGGGCGGATCAGTACTCTGCACAAGAAAAACACTTCGCGCAGCAAACGCTTGGACAACCGGCCGGCGAAACCAAAGCTCCTTTCGCGCCTCGCCTGCGAAAAGAAGAAGCACTGGTCTTCGATCCTACTTCGCCCAAATCCATGCTCGATGTGATGATCGCGACCGGCCATGATTCCCCGGATATCCGAAAAGCACGCCTGGCAGCGCTGCACGGAGAAGCGAATGCCACAGTGGATACCCTCAGGAATTTGCTTGATTTCGGAGCGTATGGTGAATCCGGAGACGCCCGGGCGCACGCGCTGCAGATCGCCTATGATTTTTACGATAAGGTATCGTTCATCGATATAGTTGAACAACTTACCGAGAAAGGGACGGACGCCTTCCGGTATACGCGTATCCAGCAGCGTGTTGCGGAAGGGGTTGAGCCGAAACTTGTCGAAAGTGCTGTCACTCATCCTGACCAGATACAGCAGGTCGCTACCGATGGTTGGAAGCAGATGATTGACTTTGCGCGCGTGCACAATAAGGACCTGTCCCGTGGCGGAATCTATACGGAGCTCCATAGGATAGGTGGGGTATTGGTAGCGCTTCCTGCTATCGCTTCGACCGCCTGGGCACCGGTCGGCGAAGCGCTCAGCCAGGTAGCTATAACAGGTGATGGCCATACGCTCGCAGAGAATTATAAAAATGATGCACAAAATAAAAAAGATTTATCCCGCGATCTGATTGATTTTATGCGCACCACACCATTGCTCCAGTTATCAAAGAAGCTTGGAATCCTGACAGGCGGACGAAGTACCCTGCAACGCAGATGTCTGACGACATTCGACGACGAGGGTAAGCCCGTCATCCACTTGAGAGAAGGGGACCCCTATAATGGTCGGCGCGGCAAAATGACGAACGAAGAGGTCAGATTTGCGTTGTCGGCACAGATGATCAGGAATGATTTGGCCGATGAAAAAGGAACGATAATCGAAGCCGCGCATGAATTTGACGGACAGGTTATCGTCGATGTGCAAAAGTCGATAGAATTCACGCAGCCTCGCTTTTCAGACGAAGCGCCTATAGCATGTATCACCAGGATTGATACCAGCTCCGAGGTGCCGCGGCTGGCATGGACGTACGGCTATGCACCTATGCACGAGGCACTGTTTCACGAGGCGGGCCCCAACGATGACCCCGAAGCCGGCATTCCCGTTCAGCTTGGCGACGAAACCGTTTATCTCCGCGCTACCTATACGGGTCATCACGATCAAATTGAAGGAAAACAGCAGTTTATCCTTTGGGCGTTTCATGGCGATCCCGCAGTTGTCGCAGGCCACGCCGATACACTGAAGACTATGATTCATGAAGCAAATCAGACGATAGCGCAGCGCATGTCGGCGGAGTGGGGCGTGTCGCCCGAAGAACTATACGCGGATGTTTGGCTGCAAAACAGTGCAACCGGTCAATATGGGCCGCTCAAGCTTGAATAGCCTTTCTATTGCAATCAGGGGTCAAGGTATGGTAGAATCTCTCGTAACGCCATCATTAATCCTTAGAGTATCTAACTAAGGCTAAGAATTTGGAAGGATCGAAATCCACGTATGATTTCAGCTGAAAAGAAGACGAAGATCGTCAAAGATCTGCAGAAGGACAAGAAAGATACCGGCAGCGCTGCGGTGCAAGTTGGCATCTTTACCGAGCGCATCAAGGAGCTTACTGAGCACCTTAAGGTGAACAAGAAAGATTTCGCGGCTCGCCGCGGACTGCTGCAGCTCGTCGGCAAGCGCAAGCGCCTGCTACAGTACATCGCCGAAGAAGACAGCGCGCAGTATCTCGCGCTTATCAAGAAACTCGGCATTCGCCGCTAGGTATTGGGCAAGTGGGGTCGAGAACTCGACCTCATCACCTAGGATCTAACGGTTCTAGCACATATAATGTAAGGTGTTCGGGGTAGGATGGAGACGTTCTTTGAGACGAAGGACATCTGCATCTTACGGCCGAACAGGAAAGACGAGGTGTCTATGAGTGATCATAAGACAAATATTATCAACCCTTATGGCAAGGGTCTTATCGTGGTGGAGCGCGAATTTTGCGGCCGCACGCTGACGCTGGAGGTCAACCGCGTCGGGTTCCGCACGACGGCGACGGTCATCGCACGCTACGGCGACACGGTAGTGCTCGCGAACGCGATGCTTGGCAAGCCGGTGCCGGGGATGGATTATTTCCCGCTCAGCATCGATTATGAAGAAAAATTTTATGCTGCGGGCAAGATCAGCGGCAGCCGTTTTATCAAGCGCGAAGGCCGTCCGAGCGACGATGCAGTGCTCATCGGCCGGCTCATCGACCGTCCAATCCGTCCGCTGTTCCCGAAGGGCTACCGCAACGAGCTGCAGGGCGTCGTGAGCGTGCTGAGCCTGGATCCGGCATTCCGTCCGGACGCCATCGCGATGATCGCGATGAGCGCGGCATTCATGCTGAGCGGCGCGCCGTTCGACGGTCCGGTGGCCGGCGTGCGTGTCGGCATCAATGAAAACGGTGAATACCAGGCGTTCATGAGCGCCGAAGAGCTCGATGCGAGCCGACTCGACCTCGTCGTGGCTGCCCGCGAAGGCGGCAAAGTCATGATGGTCGAGGCAGGCGGTAATGAAGCGACCGAAGAGGAAGTTATCGCTGCGATGGAATTCGCAGTCGAGGCTATCAAGCCGGCGCTTGAAGCCCAGAAAGAGCTCACTGAGAAAGTCGGCGTGGCCGAGACTGAGTACGAACTGCTGCTGCCAAACGAAGATATCCAAAAAGAAGTCCAGGCGTGGGTCGACGGCAAACTCGGCACCGCTATCCGTATGCCGTACCCGGAGCGCAACGAGATGATCGGCGTACTCAAAGAGCAACTGCACGAGTATTTCGCTGAAAAAATCGGCGAGGAAGAATACAAAGCGCTACGGGGCGAATACGCCGACGCGCTCGAAATGGCGATCCACAAGGATGTGCGCAAAGGGATTATCGATGAGGGTGTGCGTCCTGACGGCCGCAAACTGACCGATATCCGCCCTTTGAGCTCCGAAGTCGGGTTTTTGCCCCGTGCGCACGGCTCCAGCCTCTTTACCCGCGGGGTAACGCAGGGCATGAATATCGTGACGCTCGCGCCGCTGTCTTACGCGCAGCTCGTCGACACGATGGAAAAGAACACTGAGCGTCGCTACATGCATCACTATAATGCCCCCGGTTACACCGTCGGCGAAGTGCGCCGTCTCGGTTCCCCGGGCCGCCGCGAAATCGGTCACGGCTACCTCGCCGAGCGGGCGATCGAGCCGATGTTGCCGAGCGAGGCTGATTTTCCCTATGCTATCCGCTCCGTGACGGAAATCATGAGCCAGAACGGCTCGACAAGCATGGCCGCGACCTGCTCAAGCTGTCTCGCGCTCATGGATGCCGGCGTGCCGCTGAAGCGGCCGGTGTCGGGTATCGCGATGGGTCTCATGACCGAAGGCGACGATTTCTGGGTGCTCAGCGACATCGCTGACGCCGAGGACTTCGCCGGGGATATGGACTTCAAGGTTACCGGTACGTCCGAAGGCATCACCGCGCTCCAGATGGACATGAAGGTCCATGGCCTGCCGGTCTCTACGCTTGCAACAGCGCTCCAGCAGGGCAAAGAAGGTCGTGCGTTCATCCTCCGCCATATGCTCGGAACGCTTCCCGGCCCGCGCACCGAGATGAGCCCGTACGCACCGCGTGTCGAGAGCATTACCATCAACCCCGACAAGATCCGTGAGATCATCGGCAAGGGCGGTGAAACGATCCAGAAGATAACCGCCGAGACCGGTACCGAGATCGACATCAAGGACGATGGCACGGTGATGATCGCCAGCCCAGACCGCGAGAAGATCGACGCCGCCAAAGCATGGATCCTCAGCATCGTCGAGGAACCGGAAGTCGGCAAGATTTACGTCGACAAGCCGGTCGTCAGCGTGCTCGACTTCGGCGCGTTCGTGCAGATTCTGCCGGGCAAAGACGGCCTGGTGCATGTCAGTGAAATGAGCGAAGAGCGCGTCGGCAAACCAAGCGACGTCGTCAAAGAGGGTGACAAAGTCACCGTGAAACTTGTCGCTATCGACGACCGCGGCCGTTTGCAGCTGAGCATGAAAGCCGCTGCTCGCGAACTCGAAAAGAAGTAAAACGCCCGTTTGGTGTACAGGATCTCCGCCGGCTCAGGCTGTCCGTGAAAGAGTAATAAATTTTACGGACAGCCGGCGGCAGGCACGCTATGCTTGACTCGTGATTACTATACTTAAACTTTTACGTAGCAAGACGGCGCGCCGCATCATTCTGTGGGTCGCTCCGTTCATACTTGACCGTTTGCTACGTCGTTTTTCCGCCGACCGCAAACTTTGAGCAGGAACAATAGCATCACATCCAAACTAACCATTGATATAATGGCGGCATGAACAAAGCTGAGTTACTCAATTCATTGCAACAAGAAATAGCCGCCGCCGATATCACGCCGGAGCTGAGGGCGGGGGCGACGCAGCTGGTGTTTGGCGTCGGAAATCCGAATGCGGACATCGTATTCATCGGTGAAGCACCCGGGCAGAAAGAGGACGAGCAGGGTGAGCCATTCGTCGGTGCGGCAGGGAAGTTCCTGAACGAGATGCTGGCAGCCGCCGATCTCAAGCGCGAAGATGTCTATATCACGAACATCGTGAAATACCGACCGCCGCAGAACCGTGACCCGCTGCCGGAGGAGAAACGGGAGTTTTGGCCCTACCTCATGCAGCAGCTTGAAATCATCACACCGAAAGTTGTCATTACCCTTGGGCGGCACAGCGGTGAATGCTTCATCCCTGACATTCACATTTCACGCGATCACGGGCGTGCCCGAAAAGTGAAGTACCACGACTACGAATTCCTCGTAATACCGCTCTTTCACCCCGCCGCCGCGCTGTATAACGGCGCTATGCGGTCGGTCCTCATCGATGATTTTCTCGCTGCTGCGAAACTTGCCCGAAAAAATCTCGGCTAAAGCATTAATTACTGTTACTCCGGAAGCTACAACCTTCCTCGTCTTCAAATTGAATATGCGGTTGCGCTTTAGGGCAAAACGGAGTATAATGGAGCTAACAGAACAGAGGAAATAAACAGGTAGTTTGCTGACAGCGGAGTCCTCTGACCTCTTATGAATTTGGTAATTATTAGTAATAACTCTTAACCGCTAGCAGCCCAAAGAAAGGAAACAGTAACACTAGATGGAAAATAATGGAAAAAACGCCCAAAAAGGGCAATCTGGAACCAGAAACAAACGACCCCGGCAGCAGTCACAGAACAATGGCCGCCGGTCAAACCAGAAAGGCCGCTCATCAGCTCCGCAGCAAGAACGTAAATCAGGCGTCAGCCGCGGCGCGGCTGTGCGGGCACAGAAGCGTACCCAGATGGATGCGCAGCGCATCGCGAACCAGTTCATGCCGGCTCAGATCGAACAGTCTCCCGCCCGCCGGGCAAATGTCATCGATGAAAGCCCCCGTCTGCGGATAATCGGCCTCGGCGGCATGGACGGCGGCGGATCGAAGAATATGATTCTCGTCGAATACCAGAACGACGCTGTCATCATCGACGGCGGCAACGACCTGAGCGTCGATCTGCCGGGCATCAACTACGGTATCGCCGATACGGCCTATGTGGAGACGATCAAGCACAAACTGAGAGCATATGTCATTACGCACGGGCACCTCGACCACATCGGTGGCCTACCGCATATCGTCCCGAAAATCCCGGCACCTATTTACGGGTCGAAGTTCACCATCGGCCGCGTTGAGGAGATTTTTGAGAATTTCGGTCTGCCGATGCCGGAAGGCTTCCAGCTCCAAACTGTCGCGATGAACGAAGACACGCATGAACGGCTCAAAATCGGCGAGTTTTATGTCGAGCTGGTACGGGTGACGCATTCTATCCCCGGCAGCACCTGCGTGGTGTTGGACACGCCAGTTGGCCGCATCATCAACACCGGTGATTTTCGCCTCGACCCCAACCCGCTCGACCACGAGCGAACCGATATCGAGCGCCTGATAGAGCTTGGCAACGAAGGCGTTTTGGCGCTGCTCAGCGAAAGCACCACGGTGGAACGTCTGGGCCGCACGCCGTCAGAAAGCACCATAGAGCAGAGCTTCGTCGACATCATGAACCAAGCACCGGGACGCATCATGATCGGTGTCTTCAGCACGAACATGAACCGTATCCAGATGATCGTGAACGCCGCGGTGCATCACGGCAAAAAAGTTGCCATCGACGGTCGCAGCATGGTGAGCACGCTTGAGATGGCGGTACGCCATGGGTTCATGAAAATCCCGAAGGGTACCTTCGTCCCGATCGCATCCACAGCGAATATCCCGGACGACCAGCTGGTGGTGATATGTACCGGCAGCCAGGGAGAGCCGTCAAGCGCTTTGCAGCGTATGGCCAACGGCGAGCATAAATACATCAAGCTCAAAGACCAGGATACGGTGATTCTCTCGAGTACGCCCATTCCCGAAAGCGGCAACGATGCGCTCATCGGTCAGATGGTAGATGACATGGTGCGGAACGGTGTGCATGTGTTCGAGCATCGTAACCACGACCTCGACCATGTCGGCCCGCTGCACGTTTCCGGCCATGCCAGCCAGGACGAGTACGCAGAGATGATTCAGATGACCAAGCCGAAATTCTTCATCCCGATTTACGGTGCGTACCGTGTCAAACAGCGCCATATCGACCTGGCGGTCGAGCAGGGTATCCCCCGGGCGAACTGCGTGAACGCGCTGAACGGCGAAGTCATCTCGCTGACCCCTGAAAAGATAGAAATCAATGACCAGGTACCGGTCGGTACTATTCTCGTCGACCAGACGGGCGCTATCGTGAGCAACGTCGTCGTCAAAGACCGCGTCCTGCTC
>DAIPYY010000001.1:0-48095 GCA_036782475.1 Candidatus Saccharimonadota bacterium | reverse complement strand
GTCTACATCAAATGCACCGATTTCCCTTTTGAATACAGCTTTTTGCTCGTCACTTAGGGCAGCTTGCACTGCCGGACTCGAAGAAACTACCAGTATAAACGAAATAAGGATACTATACGCCAGTAAAGCAGAGTGTCTGCGTGACCACCTTGTCGTCCGACTAAATCTCATCACAAAGGCTCCTTACAGCGTGTCGGGGATGCATCCCAATGCCACGGCTCGACGGCGTACTGGTATATTCCGAATTTCTGTGCGCCCGGCTCTCCCGATGAGCCGTTGAGGTACTTCCACATGGCTGAGCTACTTGTCGCCCTCGCGTCGCATGATGCGCCTGATTTTTTCGACCCACCCGTATTGAAGTCCACCGCTATTCCTACTTCGTGATTGCTTTTTCCCGGGGGCCCCACTGCTTCCGGGTCGGGATTGGCGTTCCATAAATCTTGCTGATGTGAGTGCATGCGGAAACTTGAGCTACTTGAAAGTTTAGTATTATTCGCAGTCGCATCCTCTGCCAGGTTCATAAAGATCGTCGATACTCTTGAGTTGACGATTGTCATGCCATCGGCGCCTTCGATGTAGTACTGGTTTCCTTTGGTGCTTTCCTGTCCAGAACTGGGTATTTCTTTTATCCCGCAGACCCTGATTTTAAATGTACTGCTTTCATGCTGGACCTCTTGTGTTCCTAGATCTTTCGTGCGAGTGTCGCAACTTATAGAGGTTGAGTCCTTGTATAGGTCGTCGGTATTGACCGTGCTACTGCTGGCGGCAGTAGTAGCTCCGAAGCCGCTGTTATCGCATGAGGTTTCATCATCGGCCATAAGACACGTGTATGACTCAAACTCACTGAGGTCGTCGATGAACTTCCGCATGCGCGTCCACATGTCATCTTCCGCTGCTGCTACGTACCCCGTTCCCGTCGCAACGGTAGCATCCGAATCAGCGGCGGCGATGACCGGATCGGTACCGCAGTCACTATCAAGATGTCCGGTGACATATTTTTGAAATACATTATTCTCGGCGCCCGCGTT
This sequence comes from Candidatus Saccharimonadota bacterium, assembly GCA_036782475.1. Classification (GTDB taxonomy): domain Bacteria; phylum Patescibacteriota; class Saccharimonadia; order Saccharimonadales; family UBA4665; genus JAGXIT01. The sequence continues at coordinate 47,067 of DAIPYY010000001.1, read as the reverse complement.
CGGATCGGCGATGCTACGTATGCTCCAGCCAAATTGATCGTCTTTGTAGAACTCTACACCGTTACAACGCAGCGCACGATCCTTGAGGCTGCTACTGGCAGGAGTGTCGAGGAAGGCACCTACGATTGCTGCGTTCTCATACGGGTTTTCCGTAAGGGGGTTTTCCTGCTCTTCGAGGCTGAATCCAACCATCGGGATGCCATAATCGTACATAGTAGTTGCTGCGCTCGATTTTTTCGAGAAAAGTCCGCCGATGGTTGATAATGTGCTCGTACCGATACCCAGGAAGTTATTAATCGTCGACGCAATGTTTTCGGTCGCATAGGTAGACTGGGTATCGACGACCCGCGAGATGAGCGATTTGCTGTCATATGCATTGAAGAGTTTATAGGCGATACTTTGCGATGCGAATTCTTCGTTTTTGGTATCCATATTATCTTGCGCAAGTTTGAGCGCGCTTGCGCTGCTGAGGATCCTACCTCCACGCATCTGCCTTGCGAGATTAGCACCAAAGAATGCCCCAAAATCAGCGTACTGACCCATCTCGATTCCTTTTACTCCGGCAATATCGAGAGCATTACCTGCCACACTCTGCGCGATTAAATTTAGGGCTGCCGGGGCGGCAAAATACCCAACGACAGCCCCCACGATCGTAGATACCATACCACCACTCAACACTCCTATCCCAATACTAAGTACCCCCATAGTAGCTTGTATGGCTTGATTGCTGCAAAAGTCTACCATCGGTTCGGTCCACTCAAGCCAGGATGGGCCTTTGCCCGGGTTCGATAAGATTTCTTTTTTATCCGAGGAAATATCCGTCCCGCCGCTAAGACCGTTGTTTTGGCGGATATTTGCAGCATCGCTCCAGCTTGTTGTTTTGCCAGAAGAATCCTTTGCCTCGAGGTATTCATGTGCAAGCTCAAGACTTGTTGAATTAAAGGTACCATCTATGAGGCTGCTTGCTTCTATTTGGGAGCCTGTCGCGATTTGCTCCGTTGCCAACCTAATTGCCGGCATAACAGTTTGGTCGAAGTTGATATCGCCGGCAGCCTTATATATATTGGCGGCGAGACACGCATAACCGACAACATCAAGAACATTGGCACTTATCTTCGTGGAAGGACGAGCGGCAAAAGATTTCATGAAATCACTGATTGCCGTCGGCGATGTCGTGGTTTTCGTGGTCTTCAGGGATTCATCGACAGACTGGTTGGTGCGTTCTCCGTCCTCGCCGGTTGTTTGCTCCTCCGTGTTGGTGGTATCGATAGTCGCCCCTGACGCTTCAGTGCCGGTGATACTGGCCCTGCGGCTTTTTTCATACTCTTCTTTCAGTTTTTTGAGTCCCTTGTCGAGTTTGTCATTGAGTTTTTCGTCCAATATTTTCAGGGGGTGGAAACCACAGCCGGCGAATTTACAGAGTTGCCGTGCCCTAATCCACGATCCTACTTTGCTATAGCCGGACTCTTGCAACATCGCCATTACAAGCCTTGTCTGGCCGCGCTTAAACAGCGCCTCGTTTTTTATCCAGTACCCCCCGGTGCCGCCCACTTTTTTAATATCTGCTTTTTTAACGCCGTATGCTTTCAGGGCATCTTCGATCATCGACTCATTCATGCCCTTGAACGGCGAATTTTTAGAGGACGTATCAATACGCCATCCCTTAAAAGTTTGCGTCCTCGAATCGGTCCACATCTTGAAGCCCTTACTCTCGATGTTCTTGAAAATAACTTTATTGTATTTTCTCTCGAGGAAATTCAGGCGTGTGTCTCCTTTGCCGCCATCTTGGACGAGACAGTTTTTTGCGGTACAGGTGCTTGTGCCCCTCCCGGTTATAAATTTATAGAACCGGGTTATATTTCGTGTGCTGGCACGCTCGGATATACCGAAGTGTGGGCCCGAAAGGCTCTGTGCAAAATGGATGAACTCAAGCGGACCCATCACGAACGGCGACAGGAGAATACCCCCGCCTACAAAAAATCCAGCGATAGTGCCGCCCGCCATTGCCCGTCGTCTGGTCCAGAATTTTCGGCGCTTTCTGCCCTTTCCTCCACCTCCCGTATAAAAACCGTCTTCCGCGTCGAGGCCCGGCTGGTTGCCAAGGGCTGTTTGTTCGAGGTTTGAGGCGGAGTTAGGGGCGCCGGCAGCAGTGCCGCCAGCTTTTCCGGCAGGTGCGACATAGTCGGGGTCAGCGGTCGGGTCAATGCCGCTCATATCGACAGCATCGGTCGGAGCGCCGTCTTCCGCGGCTGTGACACCACGTTCCTGGCGCCTCAGGCGCTCCATATCTTCGTCGTCGTATTGATTTTCTCCCGTAGGAATGAGTGTTTGTGACGATGCCATGAATGGTCCTTACGACAAGTTATTCATACTCCCGGGGTAGAGTTGGTTTTGAAGGTCGATGGTTCCCTGGGGCTGGTTTAGGTCGCCTTGCTTGATAGCCTGTACTTGCGTCGGATTGGTGGTGATGAGTCCCGTTTCGGTGGGGCTGGCGACGACCTGGATGTGGACATGGTTTTGGCCGGCGAAAAACAGGCCTTGTCCTACTGGGAATTGTCCAAGACGCTTTTTCTCCTCGCTTGTCAGTTTGAACACGTCGGCAAGAACGTCGATGGCGCTCGGGCTCTGTTTGAGGAGTATCTGCATACTGGCATTGGCGACGATAGCACGGCCCATGCGCGATCCCATGAAATCCTCGACATCTTGCGTGATAGTCGTAATACCGAGATTGTATTTACGTGCGCGCTTGGCGAGGCTGAAAAGGAAGTTAGCGCTGTCTTCGTACTTCATGAGCTGCCATGCCTCGTCAACGATGAGGATGCGGCGTTTTTGGTCACTCTTCGTCTTGTTCCAGATGTAATTCAATACGATGTACATCGCGACCGGCCGCAGTTCGTCCTCGAGATCGCGGACGTTGAAGACGACCATCGGGTTGTTGATGTCGATGTTGCTCTGCTGGCTGAATATGCCGGCGAACGTGCCGCTAGTATACTTGCGTAGCCGCTGGGCCAGCTGCGGCCCATTACCACCCATGTGTAGCAGCGTATCATAGAGGTCGGTTATAGTAGGTGGGATTCCGGTATGAGTCAGAGGATCTTGGGTGATACCCGCTTTCTCGTATGTCGTGATGAGTGCCGCGTCGAGGTCGGCTTCTTCCGACGGGCTGAGCGCCGGCATAATCGTGGTGTTGCCGCCGACGAGCTGCGCCTGTGCGCCGCCCATGATGAGGCGGAGCAGTCCGTGCAGTGTGATCAGGCTGGAGCGAAGGGCGTTGTCGGCCTCTTCGACGTCAACGACTTTCGGCAGGTCAAACGGGTTGATGCGTGTCGAAGAATTGAGGCTGAGCCGGACATACGCTCCGCCGACAGCGTCGCACATGCGTTCATACTCATTCTCTGGGTCGATGATGATGATTTCCGTGCCGAACATCAGGCTGCGCAATGCTTCAAGTTTTACGGTGAATGATTTGCCGGCGCCGGATTTCGCGAAGACGACCGAGTTGCCGTTCTCGAGTGTGAACCGGTCGAAAATGACCAATCCGCTATTATGCATGTTGATGCCGTAAAGGATGCCATTATCCTGGGTAAGATCGGCCGAAGTGATCGGGAAGCTCGTGCTGATGGCGCCTGTCGACATGTTACGCCGGATTTGAAGCTGGTCGACCATCTGCGGTGCGACGCTGTTGAGTCCCTGTTCCTGTTGGCTGGTCGCGGCTTTGCTGTAGACAAGCTGCTGGCCGAGCATACTTTCCACTTTATGGCTGATGAACTCAAGCTCATCCTGTGAGTTGGCGTAGATGGTGAAATACAGTCCGAAACGGAAGAACCGCTCCTCGCCCACCTGGAGTTTGTCCCGCATTTCCTCGGCGTCGAGGATGGCAGCCTGCTTGCTCGGATCGCGTACCCGGCCCTTTTCTGCGTCGATCTGGAGGCCCGCTTCGAGCTGGGTGACTTTCTTGCGTAAGTTATCGAGCACAAGCTGGCTCTCGACAGGATAGACGTAAATCGATATATCTATGATTTCATCGAGGTTGACGAGTCCGCTGAGCCAGCCGGTAAACACCTGTCGGGGGTAGCCGTAGACATAGTAGGTTCGGGCCAGGCGCGTGCCAAGCTGGAAATAGCTGCCGAAGAACTCAATACTGCTGGGGGCGATAAAATCGCGGAGCGCCGTCACGCCTTTGCGGAATGCTTCGGCTACTTCAGCCTGCTCGCGGGCCCGCTGTTGCTGCGCCAAGAGGACGGGATCGATCTTTTGTTTTGCCATTACTGTAACTCCCTTTGCAGATGTGCCTGTTGTGCCATGCCCTCGCCTTTCGTGACGATGTCAGCGGTCAAATCATTGAAATTCTTGAGCTGTTGCCTGGTGGCGGTATCCGGGTTGTAGGTGTCATAGTACAGCTCGATGAGCTCCTGGGTGTCAAGCGGCAGCCCCTGGATGGAACATTGCTGCAGCCCTCCCAACACCGCTTGGACACGGTTGCGCAGCTCGGCCTTGGCTTTTTCCAGGTCCGCCTCATTGATGACAATATGGTTTTCCTGCTTACTGAACATCTCGACGAGCCCTTTAAAGAAATTCTTGTTCTGGGTCGTCGCCATCTCTGGGTTGGCGGTCGGGAAATACGGTATCACGATGTAAAACTTCTTGTCCATGATGTTGGTCTGGAGTGCCAGCTGGTCGATGTAGTTGATGTAATCTTCCATCAGCATGGCGAGCAGCATGTTGTCGTGTTCGGTGCGGATTTTGTCGAGGCGCTCGATGTAGGGCTGTAAATCGACTTTTTCCGACCGCAGGAAAATCTGAATCGGGAAATACAACGAGTTCAGGAACCCCTGGTACCCGTATTCGATGCTTTCTTGCTCCTGCGGGCTCATCAGGTCAAAGTTGATGCTTTTGACCATGACGACCGCCCGGAAGCTGCCGTCGCTCATGATGACGACACCGTCGCGAATTTCAGATATGAGAAGCGTGTTCTGCGTGCTGTTGGGATTTGTCTTGGGTGCTATTGCCCCAGCTCCGGCGGGCGGAGCCTGCTGACCCGGCGCGGCACTGACGGCCTGCAAGGGAGCGGGCGGTATGGTATTGATTGGCATAGGCTGTGCTGTAGCGGCGTACTGCGGCTGTGCTGCCGGCATGCCAGCTGGTGGTACATACTGGGGTTGTGGCTGAGTTGGTTGTTGATATTGTTGGTTTGGATTCATATTATGCCACCCTGTTCGTTCGCTCTCTAATGAAGCGAAATTACCACTTCATTCGCTTCTTTCTCGAGCGTTGCAATACTTTTATTGTCGTCTCGTGATAGGTTCATTATAGCAGCCTGCTTCTCTGATGTCATACGCGGCGGCGTCTCTGGGGGAGCAACTTGCTGGGCTGCCGCTTCCGCCTCCAGCTCTTCCGGTGTCTTGATACTTTGCAGGTGCGTGTAGGCGCTTTCCTGTTGCTCGTTTTTTGCTTTCAGCTGAGCGACAAGCGCCTCTTCGGCGGCGGTCGGCTCCACCGCCTGCGGAACTGCCATGCTCATGACGGGCTGCGGTGCGGCAGGCGACATGATGGGGGCAGCAAATGGAGCAGCGGCAGTAGGAGGCGGAGCAAACCACTGGGCCGCTTGAGCGGGCGCCGAAACAGGCTGTGCGGCAGATACTGCCGGCAGCGGTGCAGCCGCGGGGACGGCTGACGGCGATTCCGGCAAGGGGTTGTTCATGAAATCAACCAGTTTTTGCCGCTTCTGGGAGGTTCTTTCGTCGATCATCGCGTCGAAATTATGAGCGACCGTATTGGCAGTCTCATCCAAGATATCGTCTCCCGGGCGTACATCCACCGCTATCACTTCTTGGGGTATTGACCCGACATCGACGAGGCGGTCGGACGGCTGCATCGTGGCTGTGGGCAAAGCGGATAAATTGACATTAATATTCTTGACCGCCCATCCACGGCTGTCGAGCGTACTTGCGAGGGCGTTCAGCCTGCTATGGACTTCATGCTGATTGAGCCCGTTCGTCAGCTGCCGTTCGATCGTCTTCGGCACCGTAATACTGACGAGTTCAGTCATGCCGTCCTGGTTCCAGATACGTCGCCGCGGCTTCAGGAAAAACCGCAGTTTCGCAAGTGCCCATATCTCTGTCGGCTGGTCACTCCCCCAGGGGATGGCTAAGAAGCCCGCAAACAAGGTAACCGGCAGGAGAAGGATAAGGAAAATCGGCACATTCTTTGCGATTGAGATGAAGCTCAGGTAGCCGCAAGCGCCCGCCACGAACAGATAGATGAACTGCCACAAAGTAAACGGACCGACGAGCTTGTCCTCTGCCTCAATATCCTGTAGTACTTTATAGGTAGCCATTCTCCTAGTAGTATAGCATTCTCCTTACGCTTATTGGCTGGTTTTTGCCACCGGGCTACCCAGTTTTCGCGGCAAGTGCTCTACTCGCCGTACTCCCGGAGTATCGCGACAAGTTCTGCTATGAGCCTGTCGGTACGCTCAAAGGCAAAATCCTCGATCGTTCCCAGTGTGCCATGGTCGATCCGCCAGAGTACCACGCGCACCCGCTCGTCGCCGTGCCCATTCATGACAGCGGTGTAGCCCCGCCGTTCCGCCAAGTCGATGTCCGCCTGGGTGAGACGTCCTTCTCTGAGCAGCTCTATGAGGCGGTAGTGGAATGCCGAGTTGGTTTTGGTGTCGATATGGACGCGCCGGCTGGTCGCCGGGTCGGTGATGTGCATGTCAATACCGAGGGCATCTTCGGTACGCGTGGTCATTACCACCTGGAACCCAGCAGCCCTCGCCGCGTGGTAAACGGCGATTTCCCGGCTCAGGCCGTGCGTGATCGCCTCGAACTGCTTGTCAGTGAATGTCCACGCGCCGACGCGCGCACAGAACCAGTCGATGAGCCGCTTGAGATCACTGTTGAAAGTATGCAAATGATCCGGCGGCACCGTGAGCACCGCGCTGACGTATGAATCGTTGAAATCGATGAGCTCCATGACGCGTGCGGCCTTGTTGTGGTAGCTATGTTTGTGCTTGTCCATCTGGACTTGTGCCAGGACCGCTCCCGGTGCCTGCAGGACGAGTGCTTCCAGCCACGCCGCTGCGAGCGCCTGCGGTTCGGCACGCTGCGCGGCGTACCTCGTTCGGTTTTTTGCCTCTTCGATAAGCGGGCGCAGGTACTGGAAGTCGGTGTGTCGCCTCCAGCGTCGCCGTGGGATACGCACCTCGCTGCGCAGTGTTTGGGCGACACGTGCGAACAACTCTCCCTGCTGGACCGGTACCTTTCGCCCTGCCCGATATGCCCCGAACCGCCTCCACATCAGGCGGCCATCTCCGTGATCTTTTCGACGAATTCGCGCGGATATTTGTCGAGTAACAGCTCCGCCGCCTGGTCAATTGGCTGCCAGCTCAACTCCACGCCCTTTTCGAGGGCTTGCGGCATGACCGCATCCGCCAGGGTGACCCTGAAAACGATGAGCACCAGCGCGACCGGGCCTTGTTCTGTCCGGATCTGCTTGTTGGAGAGCGCTGTCGCAAAATGTTCCGCCGTCAAATATTCTTCGACTCCGATCTCTTCGCGCAGCTCCCTCGAGAGTGTCTCTAGGAACGTCTCGCCCGGATCCATCCGGCCGCCGGGGACATCCCACTGCATGCCGCCGTCCGGGAACACTTCCTTGAGCATCAATATTTCCCCGCCGCCGTTAACGACGAGTGCTTTTATGCCGATGTGAAATAGTTGCTCCGCCATTTACGAATCCCCCTCCAGGTTCTCAAAATATTCTTGCAGTCCCTTCAGCCATCCCCCGGTAAAATCTGCCGCCGGGTCGTATGTTGTTACATCAACCCATTTCATATCATCATGGTGCTCACCCAGGATAATCTCACCGCCCCGGTAGGTGGCCTCATATCCGACAGCGAATATATGCACCTTCTTTTGGAGAGTCGCTTCGAAGCGTTCCACCCGGAATGTCACCACAGGTTTACCGAGAGTATACCGTACTGCCGTGCCTAGCTCTTCCTGCACCTTTCGCTCGATAATATCGAAGATGGGTGTCTCGAATTCATTCATGCGGATGCGGCCGCCGGGCAGGTCCCAGTCGCCAAAAATGTCGTGTGTCACGAGCAGCTTATCACCGTCACGGAGTAGTAGTTTTACGGCGATGAAATAGAGGTCCCGCTCCATAGCTACTTCCCCGTGCTGCCGAAGCCGCCGGCGCCTCTCGCTGTTTCATCCAAATCATCGACCTCTGTCCATTCGGCGCGTTCATACCGCGCGATAACGAGCTGTGCCACGCGCATATCGGGCTCCACAGTAAATGGTTTGGTGCTCGTATTCAGTAAAATCACGCCGATTTCACCTCTGTAATCCGCATCAATCGTGCCAACGCCGTTCGCCGGCATGACGCCGAATTTCGCCGCCAGGCCGCTGCGGCCGCGGACTTGCGCCTCGTAGCCTTCGGGCAGGGCGATGGCGATGCCGGTGGAGATGACCGCCCGCTCGTGCGGTGCGATAACAACAGGCTCGTCGATACACGCCGCCAGGTCCATGCCGGCACTATGCTCGGTCTGGTACACCGGCAGGCTCGCCTTCTCCGACAGCCGTTTCACTGCAATATGCATACATCTAGTATAGCAGCGGTGACTTCATTCTGACGCAAAAGAACGCTCGTAGACGGTGCTATATGCATTCTTTTGGTCAGACGGGTCAGGCGGCTTCGCGCAGGTATGGTCTGATGGCTTCCCGTATCTTGGCGATGACCCGCGTGTGCAGTGGCGGGGCTACCTCCGAAAGCGCCTCTGGTATCGGGTGCGGTATGCTTGCAGGGACCGGTTCATCGGTAGTTTCGTCCTCCATGGCAGCCACCGGGTAGGTGCCTGGCATGAATGGATCGTTGTCCATAGCGCCGTGGTTTGCTGCGAGCTGCCTCAGCTGCATGATCCGGTTCGTTCCTTCTTCTACTCCCATTTTCCTCCCTTCGTTATGGTTACCATTGCCACATTCTAGCCTACTCCACTGACACAGTACTGGCAGTAAGCGGTTTTACTGCATGCGGACTCAAGTTCCAAAATAACAGAGAGAAATACCTTCCGTGAAAAGTCGTGAAAAATATACGGCGAAACTTACAGCTCGCCCCAGTTGCCGCCGATGCTCGTGTCGACGTCGAGGGCGACAGGCAGGTCCGGGTAAATCGATTCCATCGTTTCTTTGAGCAGTTTTGCTACCGCCTCGGCGTCTGCTTCGTCGCATTCCACCAGGATAGAGTCGTGTATCTGCAGCAGTTGTTGGGCACTTGGTACCGTTTCGGCAAGCTTTTTATCGACGGTGACCATGGCGATCTTCATGAGGTCAGCTTCGGTCCCCTGGATAGGCATATTCATGGCGGCGCGTTCCGCGGCGGAACGCACGGCAAAATTCGATGAATGGATATCCGGCATCGGCCGTCGGCGGCCCAGGAGCGTCTCGACGTAGCCGTCCGTTTTCGCCTTTTCTTTCAGGCTTTCCAGGTAGCCGAGCAGCGGTTTCCGGAGCGCGAAATATTTGTCGATGAATTCCCTTGCCTGGGTGAATGTCATGCCGGTCGCGGCGCTGAGCCCGTGCGGGCTCATGCCGTACAGCACGCCGAAATTGACCGTTTTGGAAGCAGAGCGCATCTGTTTCGTGACGTCTTCGGGCTGCCGGCCGTATACTTCCGCCGCCGTCAGCGTATGGATGTCCGCACCGCGGTTGAACGCCGCTATCATGTCGTGGTCGCCGCTCATTGCCGCAGCGAGGCGCAGTTCGAACTGGCTGTAGTCGGCGCTGACGAGCCGCTTCCCCTTGCCCGCGACGAAGGCGGTACGGATGTGTTTGCCGAGCTCCGTGCGCACGGGAATGTTCTGCAGGTTCGGTTCGGTGCTGCTGAGGCGACCGGTCTGGGCGATGGTGAGGTTGAACGTCGTATGGATACGATTATGGCCGTCGACCTGGGTCGGCAAGGTGTCGACATACGTGTTTTTAAGCTTCGTAACTTCGCGGTATTGGGTGATCAGGTCGATGATAGGATGCAGGGCACGCAGCTTGTCGAGTTCGCTCGCGGCGGTGCTGTAGCCGGTCTTACCCCGTTTGATGCCCTGCGTCGGCAGCGCGAGTGTAACGAAAAGTACATCTGACAGCTGCACCGGGCTGCTGATATTAAATTCCTGGTCGGCATAGCCGTAGATTTCCTGCTGCAGGTCCGAGACGCTGTCGTCGAGCTGGACGGCGAACTTCTTCAGATAATCCGTGTCGAGCTGGATGCCGCGGAATTCCATCCGGGCTAACGCCGGGATTACCGGGTAATCGATGTCTTCGGCGACGCGCTGGAGCGACGGTGTTTCCACGAGCGCGGCACGTTGCTGGGCGGCGAGCGCACGCAGGATACCGACGATTTCCGGTGCACGGACGATGAGTTCTTCGTCGCTCAGGTCCTCGAACGGCGAACCATCATACCCGACGTCTCCCGCCAGTTCGGTCAGGGACAAGTCACGGCGCAGGCTGTTCAGGACGAAACTCGCGACGAGCGCGTCATGGGCGACTTCCGGCAGGTCCGTGAGCCCCATGCCAAGCAGGGTTTTCAGTGACGACTTCACGTCGTACCCGATGACCCGTGTCACCCGTGATCCGAGGGTGGCTACCACTTTCTCCGCACTGATTTTCGTAAGATCGAACGCGTAGGCGGTATCCGGCGAAGGAGACAGGATTACGAGCTCTGGATCCCGCCCGGCCTGCCCCGCCGAGCGCGACATGACGACCCACTCCGCACCCTCAGGGATGGCGACATCTTGTAGCTTCTCCTCATCATCGATGACCGTCAGTTTCGGCACGGCGAGATCGTGCCCCGCGAACGCCGGATGGAACGTACCGGTATCACCGAGCACCTGCATGGCTTCGGGGAGCTGGCGGACCAGGCTGCGGAATTCCAGTTGCTCGAACAGTTCCCGTATGCGCTCCGGGTTCGCATGATGTCCGTCCATGCGCTCAAGGTCGAGCGGCAGCGGTGCATCGCACCAGATGGCGCCCAGTTTTTTGCTCATATAGGCACTCTCTTTGCCGGCTTCGAGCTTTTTCCGTACCGAATCTTTGATGAGTACGATGTTGTCATAAATGCCGTCGAGCGTTTCATACTCCTGAAGCAGCTGGATGGCCGTTTTTTCGCCGATACCCGGCACGCCGGGGATATTGTCGCTGCTGTCGCCCTTGAGTGCTTTGAGGTCGAGGAACTGGCTGACATCCAGCCCGTATTTGGCCGTGAAACTCTCGGGCGAGTAAAGCTCGATACTGCTCAGGCCCTTTTTCAGTGCGAACACTTTCGTGAGCGGTCCGACGACCTGCAGCGCATCCATGTCGGATGTGACGAGCAGCGTCTCGATGCCCTGTTCACTCGCCTGTTTCGCCAACGTACCCATGAGGTCGTCCGCTTCATAGTCGTCCAGCTCGTAGAGCGGCCAGCCGAAGGCGTCTAGCACTTCATGCAGGACGGGTATTTGCTCATAAAAATCAGGCGGTGCCGGTTTGCGGCCGGCTTTGTACTGAGGGTAGATGGCGAGGCGGGAGCGGATGTTCGTCTTCGGTTTGTCCCAGGCTACGGCGACGTAATCAGGCTTGAGCCGCTTGATGACTTCGAGCGCCATCGTCGCGAAGCCGAATACCCCACCGGTCGGGTGCCCGTCTTTGGTGCTGAGATTCGGCATGGCGTAGTAGCCGCGGTAAAACACCGATTTTCCGTCGATTACGACCAATTTCTGCGGCGCTGCCATAGTTATAAGTATACGTTATATCTTTGGTTCCCGATATAAGACTGACGGGAGCGCATACCCGACGCATGCCTGTATCGTGGTCTGTGCTTCCGGCCTCATTTGCTCAATAAGCGTGTGGAATCCCGCTCCTTTTGCCATGACAGTTGGACTGCCAATTTCATATTTCATCGCCATATGCATAGAATACCGGCCTACTGCGAAGGCTATCTCGCTCATCGTCTGCTTGTGCGGTCCCTCATCTGATTCCGGGGCTTTTTCCCGCTCCTTCAAGACGGCTGTTTCGATATGATCATGCATGGTCCGCAGGCTCTTCTCGTAATCTTCGCGGGCGATGGAGTGACCGTTGGGATGACCGAAAAAGTTGAGGAGCGTATCCTGAGCTACCTCTGTTATCATGCCATGCTCCCTGAGGCGCCTCAGGCGCAGATCTATCCTGGAATACGCCGCCGTCTCAAAAGTATGGCCGAAACGAGGGATCAGGGCCACTCCTTTCATCACCGACCTTGTCACTTTGTCCATGGGAGAGGCGATGATCTCGCGCTTGGACTTCGCCGTTGTCACCGCTTCGACGATATCGCCGTAGGGTGAAGGGTGGTCTTGGCTGGAGTTAGGATCGGATTCTGCTTGCCGATGAGGTCGTACCATGCTCATATTATATCACAAAAATATCATTTAGCAAAAATCATAGAAAACGCTGCCATACTCCCATACGCATACCACCGAAGGGCGTGTATACTAGAACTATATGGCTGCGGTGGGCGCTGACAAACAGCATGCATACTACCTTATGTCGCCGGACGATGTCCTGGCGGCGCTGTCGTCATCCCGGGACGGCCTGAGCGACGAGGAGGCGGCGAGACGTCTCACTGAAGGCGGCAGGAACGTCCTCGTGGTGGAGCGGCGCGAGCCGTGGCCCATTACCTATCTGCGGCAATTTTGGGACGCCATGATCATCCTGCTACTCGCCAGTAGTGCTCTCTCGTTATATCTGGGAGACCGGCGCGCGGCAATCGTGCTCGGCGTGCTCGTTTTCTTCAACACCACCATCGGGTTTCTGCAGGAGTTCAAAGCTGAAAAAACCCTCAAAGCACTCGAAAAACTCGTCATCGCCCGTGCCCGCGTCATCCGTTCCGGCGTTGCCAGGGAAGTCGAGTCGGCGGAATTAGTGCCCGGCGATATCGTTCATATCGAAGCCGGTGACAGCGTACCGGCCGATCTGCGCGTACTTACCGAAGAAGAACTGGCGACGAACGACTTCGCACTGACGGGCGAAAGCAATCCGACCCGCAAATTCAAGCATGCCCTCAGTGCCGACGTGCCGCTGTCCGGACGGCAAAACCTCGTGTTCATGGGAACGACGGTCGCGACCGGTGAAGCCCTCGCTGTCGTGGTCGGCACCGGCATGCAGACGGAGATCGGCCGGCTCGCCCGTCTCAGCCAGGCTGCCACCGAGCTCATGAGCCCCTTGCAGCGTGAAATGGCCAATATCGCTACCAGGGTCACCCAAGGTACTGTGATACTCTGTGCCATCCTGCTACCTATCGCCATCAAGATCGGCCTTCCCTACCGCGAAGCATTCCTCTTCGCGATCGGTATCGCCAGTTCCATCATCCCCCAGGGATTGCCTGCGGAAATCAACACCGCTCTTGCCGGTGCCGCCGGCAAACTTGCCCGCGTCCGTGCGCTCGTGAAAAAACTGTCGGCCGTCGAAACGCTCGGCGCGACCAATGTCATCCTGACCGACAAAACCGGCACGCTCACCAAAAACCAGATGACCGTCGAGCAGGTGCTGGCCGGCCGCACCGAATACAAAGTAACCGGCACCGGCTACGAAGCCAATGGCGCCATCTGCGACCGGCACGGTAAGCCCCTCAGTGGCGCCGCACTGAAGGACCTGCACCTTTTCTTCGAGACAGGCGCGCTTGCCAGCAACGCGCTCGTGAACCCGCCCGACAGCGAACATGCCGCCTGGCACGTGGTCGGCGACCCGACGGAGGGTGCGCTCATCACGCTTGCCCGCAAAGCCGGTCTCGAACCACTGGAGCTCGCCGCCCGCTTTCCCGAGCACAAAGAGTATGCTTTCGACAGCGCCCGCAAACGGATGAGTTCGGTACGCGAAGTCGGCGGCCAGCTGTACCTCTTCGTCAAAGGCGCCCCCGAAACGGTGCTCGAGCAATCGACCGAGCTCTGGGATCACGGCCATGTCCGGTCCCTTAGCGAGGGTGACCGCCAGTTTTTCCTGGGGTATAACGAACAGCACGCTGCTGCTGCCCAACGCAACCTCGCTTACGCCTATCGTGTGCTGCCGAGGGGCTTCGACGCCCGCAACCAGCATCTCGAAGCGGCCGAGCACGACCTGACATTCCTCGGTATCGTCAGTATGGTGGACCCGCTCCGCGACGAAGTACCCGCGGCCATGGACGCGGCGCATCACGCTCATATGAACGTCTCCATCATCACTGGTGATTTCGCCGTGACCGCCCGCGCCGTCGCCGTTAGGGCGCGTCTGGCAAACAAACCGGAAGACCTCGTGGTCGTCGCCGGCGACGAACTGCCAGGGCTGAGCGATGCCCAGATCCTCACCCACATCCGGCGCGGCGGCACCATTTTCAGCCGTGTCGCGCCCGAGGACAAACTCCGCATCGTCGAACTCGCCGAAAAAGCCGGCCTGGTCGTCGCGGTGACCGGTGATGGCATCAACGACGCGCCGGCCCTGAAACGTGCCAACATCGGTGTGGCGATGGGTCTGACCGGCACCGATGTCGCTAAGCAGTCCGCCGACATCATCCTGCTCGATGACAGTTTCCATACGCTTGTCGGCGCCGTCCAGGACGGCCGTACCATCTTCCGCAATATCCAAAAGGGCACGCTCAGCTGTTTCACGAGCAATATGGCAGAGCTCTTCACGAGCCTTGCCAGCCTTGCGGCCGCCGCCCTGTTCCATATACCGCTCGCGCTGTCGGTCATGCAAATCCTCGCCATCGACCTCATCGCCGAGCTGTTCCCTATCGCCGCGCTCGGCCGCGACCGTCCCGAGGGCGAGCTCATGAAAGAACGCCCGCGAAACCTGCACGAACATATCCTGAACCGTCGCAGCATCGCCGACTTGCTGTGGGCGGGCCTGCTCATCGGCACGCTGGCCTTCGGCAACTACCTCCTCTACTACTGGCGCCGCGGGCTCGGTGCGGGCCATGTAGATGTCGACAGCGTCCTCCACATGGGCGCTACGACCATAACGTATCTCACCATCGTGCTAACGCAGCTCGCCAATATCCTCCAGCGTCGTTCCGAGCATGGCCTTTTCACGCGTTACCAGCTGCATAACCGCCACTTGTGGGGCGCGATGGTCCTCTCGCTCGTCTGCGTGATTGCCATCATCTATACGCCGCTCAGCAGCTATTTCCGGACCGCACCGCTTGGGCTGGTCGATTGGCTGCTCGCTCTTGCCGCTGCCGCCATATTTATCTTCATCCGCGAGCTTGGCCACCGTCTGCGTCATCACTCCCGCACTCACACCCGCCGCACTCTCTTCACCCACTCACCCCAACACATCCGCGGCGCCTTGAGATAATCGCTGCGAAAACCACTACGACTACATAAAACTATTGCAAAAAACACAAGCGTAGTGTATAATAAAGATCATGAATGCCTCTCATGAATTCGGCCAGCCAACCCCTCCTCTTGTGAATTCCGGTGAAGCGATGCAAGCCCTCAAAGGTCAAGACGTCATACTTAATATGCCCAAAGAAGGCCTATTCGGCGTATTTGACGGCGTCGGATCGTTATCAGCCGGAGCGGAAGCGGCACAGATGACTGCGGAGATTCTAAAAAACGGCGTAAACGCTGACCGCGCCCCTTGGGCGCTGCCAGCTAGTGCTGCGGCAGGTTGGCTCAAGAATGTATTAACAATTGCATCTAAATCCGTAGAAAAAGAATTTGGCAGTGATGGTGCAACAACCGCGGCAGTGGTCCGAACGGTCGAAGAGAAAGACGGCAGTATAACAGCCGCGTGGGCATCTATTGGCGATTCGAGGGTTTATTGGGTGAGCGGCAATACGATTCATCAGATAAGCACTGATGAGGGTCACGAGAGTACGCTTGCAAACTGGGTTGGCAAGGGCGGACTCAGCGCCACTCAAGTCGGTACACTTCTATGCAGGCCTGGTGATCGTATAATCATCGTATCTGACGGCGTTACGGGTGATGTAGGCGACGAACTTCTCTCGGCCGAAGATCTTAAAAATGCTACTGATGGGCTTAATGCTGAAGCGGCAGCGCAAGCATTGATAAGTGCCGGTAGAAAAAAAGACGATCGAAGCGCTCTTGTCATTGATATCCCTGACCCCATGGGTACGCCAAAGGAGAGGCATGCCGCCTTCACGGCAGTTGCGGCCACTTTGGGTGGTCTCGCCATTCCCCCTGCAGCCGAGAGTACTGGCAATGCCACAGAGGATCCAAACGAGCTTGGCAATATGAAAATCAAAGATTTTGCAATCAAAAGAAACCCAAGTGACCCGTCCGCTGAAAGGGTAAATAATATTGACTTTCTCACTCCAGGGCTTGGGCAGCCAGAGGTGCAAGCGCCCGCAGAGTCAACTCCAGGCGATGGTTTCTCAGAGACCCAATTAGCGCAGATGGCTCAGCTAGTAAGTATGGTAGTGCCAACCACATTACAGTCAATGGGACTTTCTCGCCCTGTTCGGCAGGGGCTTATTGGCGAAGAAGATAATGAGCCGAGGGGCGACGGAAAGGCCGTGTCACACTGGGACTTTACCGAAAAGGAAAAGAAGGATGCGGCTAAGGCGGCAAAAGAGGCTCAAAGAAGAATTAGGGACATAAAACGCGCAAAAAATTTAGCCGAGGTTGATGCACTGCCCAGCGCTGATGAGCTATTCCAGCGTGACATGGAACGCTTCCAAAGTGCACTGGAGGCTATGAGGGCCTCAGTACCAACTCAGGAAATTGAGGTCCTTGAGCCAGCTAAACGATTTACGCGTTCTAAATTTACATTGGAACAGTATACGGGACTTCCTATTTTTAACACACCAGAAGATGGGATAATCAATTACGTAAGTAGCAAGACTACTCAAGGTTGGCTACTAGAATCAACTTCGCAGGGTGGTGATATAAAGTCATATTACGTAGTTACTATTGACGGTGAAGTATACGAAACAACTAATCTACTGAAGAAAAATGTTACCTCTAATATAAATGGACGACAGGCGGTTCGCGGCGATAATAATCTCTTTGCTAAAAGGTTAAGGCGGGCTCTAGATGCAAAGGAGAGCTCTAAAAGTGTACCCGAGTATGTCGGTCTTAGCCAGACGCCCCAGTCTTCTATCGTAGAGCGCATTCACAATGGTATTGCTGAAATGGAACAGCGAGCAGTGGGATTATAGTGGCATCTATGATCAGGGTCCAGCAGGTCCTCCTGGCTGACCAGGTTGAGGTCCACCAGGTCCTCCTGGCCCACCAGCGGGAGGCGGTTGTTGCTGAGCCGCTTGGGCTGCTTGATATGCATATTGACTCTGATATTCACGCCGCATTTTAACAAAGTCTGGGTTTGCCCTGTTGGCTTCGATTAGCTGCTGGACATCCTGTGTACCGCCAGCAAACTGCAAGGACATAACCACGTCTGCGTATTCTTCAGCATTCTCAGGAGAGGCAGACCCCATGGTATCGTATAGGCCAGCAACGGAGGCGAGCTTCTTCTGGAATTCAGGAGAATTAAACCCGTATTGCTGCTGAGCCGCTTGGAGATCCTGGGCAATAACTTCCGCGAAAGGTTTGACCGTATTACCGCGGACCTGAGCTATAGCACCCGCACCATTTGATTTGATGAAGTCCTGGATAGACTCCTTATTGACCTCATCCGAGCTCCTTGTGCCACTTGCGAATGCATACATTCTGCTTCTATCGTCACCATAGCTACCGCCAGCAAGATCGAACCGCCTTGCGCCTTGGGCGCCTTGACGCATCATAGCAAGCAGGGTGTCGGCACGGTTTTGATCTCCATTGCTAAGACGTAAAATATCCTGAAGCATCTCTGCCTTACCGCCCTCAAACTGCTGGGTTTGAGCATTCCACACAGTTTTCGCATACGTGCCGGTTCCGGGGAGCGCTAACATGGCAGCATTTTCAAATGCTTCATTTGACATGCTTCGTCGTGCAGAACGTATCGTTGCAACCGCTTCGCTTGATTCTGTGTCGCTGTAGCCTTTGTTCATGAGGAAAGCCTTCTGCTGCTCGGCATTTTGGAAGCGAATCGCAGCACTCATGTAGTCGTCATTGGACTTGAGACGCATCATATGAGGATTCTTCTGCAGGGCTTCTTCTGCGGCCGTAAGGTCTTGCCTCGATTGAGCGCTCCTAACTTGCGATCCCCATTGGGACATATCGTATCCTACCTGGCCAGTTCTAAATGCGTTTGCAGTAGTTCCGGCCTTGTTTATGAAGTTGCCAAGTCTTGTATTCCCTTTGTATCTATTCCCCTCCATTAAACCTTGCCAGTTTTTCTTCATCGCATTGCCTCGCATATTGCGCATGCGGTCGAAGAGGCCTTTGCTGCGGTCATTGACCATGCCAAATATATTGCCGACGAGGCCACCGGCCATCTTGAATGCGAGCGGTAGCATAAAATACGGTGCGATAAATATGACTGCTGCGATGAGGTAGTACATTTGGTTGTTCAGCTGGTCGCCGATATTGCCAAAGATTGACGCCATGAAAACACCGGATTTGAGAAAGATCATGATGATGGGGAACATCATGAGCGTGGTGATGAGCGTGCCGCGCCAAAACTTCCAAAGTT
Organism: Candidatus Saccharimonadota bacterium; assembly: GCA_036782475.1. Taxonomy (GTDB): domain Bacteria; phylum Patescibacteriota; class Saccharimonadia; order Saccharimonadales; family UBA4665; genus JAGXIT01. The sequence goes on along the minus strand of DAIPYY010000001.1, from coordinate 28,498 downwards.
TTTCTGTGCCGGGCAGTGCGGAAGCGGCTATAGCAATAGGCGCGAAAAGGATAAGCACGATGATGACGAGCTGCCGCATGGCTAGCGTGACGAAGGCGATGAGTAGCGCCACCACGGCCACGACTATGTAAGTGAGTGCCGCCGGCCCTTGGGCAACCAGTGCGACTGCGGCGGTTAGTATGCCAATAATACCAAGCGTACCCGTTCCGACGAGAGCTCCCACGGCATCACTTTTTACTGCATTTGATTTAATGACCTCTGTCGGCGCTATGTCGGTAATAAAATTGCCCGCCATTATACCGAGGTCATTGGTGAAGGTGATAAGAATCTTGAGGATAGGTACGGCGATAGCAATGCCGATGATAGCAATGCCAAGTTTTGGCAGGACCTTTCGCACGGTGTATGCGTCGACTATCTCGGATCCTGTTGCCTGTGCTATCACCATGATAAGTCCGATGATGAAGATAAAAGCCATGCCGAAGATGCGGAAATTCGAGATGCTTGTATTGTACTGATTCGATGCCAATGTTTGGTCGATGGGGGTGTAGAGCAGGTTTTGAATCATGTCGTAGAGGGCGTTGACGATACCGTTCATGGCAGTGAGTACCGCGCATGCCATCCACTTCATGGGCACTTCTTCACCAAGGATGTCACATATATCGGTAGCCGAATCGCTCGAAGGGGTTGTGCTCGGTGTAGCTTGATTTTGAGCGTCGCCTAGAATGGATGAGATATCTTCTGCAGAGATATTGTAGCCTGCTTTTTTTGCTTTGGTTTCGACGCAAGTTGCTACGTAATCCGTGTCAAATGGATCTGCCCTGCTGCGAGTACCCGACGTCAGATTACCGGTGTAGTAGTCGTCGATACAGGTTTTAAGGTAAGAACCAAAGTTACTGAGACAATTCTGTTTTTCCCGGTCGTTTGTTATTTGCAACTGCTCGCAAATGGCAGTTTCGGCAAGCGAAATAGCGGTGGTGATGCGGTCTTCGACAAGGGCACTGCTAAACTTTGTGGCACTGGCCTTAATATCATCGGTTAGATACTTACAGCTCGCATTATTCCCTCCGCTCATGTTCGGGTATGCAGGCACGATTTCGGAGGTGCTGACATCATATGTCTTGCTGACCAGGGTGCCCATATCATCTCCAACTACGTTAATACTAACCGTTGGATTGGCGCGGGCTGCCGGCCCCGTCGTGCTTGATGGCTGGCATTTTGCCTCTGCCGCTGTGGCCGAAAGAATATACCTACCCCACGTGGGGAGAGACGTAGCAATTCCCTTCTCTCTAGAAATGGACTCGACCTTACCGGGAAGAGATGATTTCGATGTTGTTTTACCAAGCTCATAGTATGTAACTCCGGCGGTCGTGCAGGGTGCGCTGGTACAGCCAGGCACCGTTACCGTAAAACCGAGATCCTTCATCATGGTGTCTGCATCCGAGTAGCCCGCAAGAGCAGCCCAGAGCCGCGCCGCGTCAGAACATGCTATTGTCCCGTCGTTATTGTCACCGTCAGATCGTGCAAAACCGAGGATGTACGTTTTCTGGTTCGTACCGAAATTAAGGTTCATCCTCAAATTTGTTACTCTAGTCCCATCGTATTCGGAGAGACATCTATGCCATACGGTGTATACCGCGAAAGCATGAGTCTTATCCCGTAGGCTATCAATAGTCAGGCTTTGCGCGGAAGCTTTCTGCGCGGGGGCGAGGAGGAAAAGCTGGGACATGATGAGGACGAGGATTCCCAGTGCCCAAAAAGAAAGTTTCAGTTTATGTTTCATGATGGTTCAGACGTATCGCCTATGCTTATAGTTATATTTAACACGAAAACTACCGTAAAAGCTACAGGAAACCGTCATAATTGCGCAAAAATTGATATCCGCCTTGTGTCGCGTGCATGGCTCTGAGTGTGATTTTTGTCACAAAATATTGCAAAGAGACAAGGATAGTTTCATTCTATAGTTAGTCATCAACTGAGAGGAGGAAACGATGGGCGAGACAGCACTGCATCAAGAAAGCGCGCGAGCTTTTGATTATGTAAGACAGACAGTGGTCGGTATATATGAACGTATGTCCCGAAAAGCCGTCGCGATAACTGCGGTCGGGGCCTTTGCCCTGTCCGGCTGCGCTACCGCTCCCGGTGAAATCAATCCCGCCGACACAACTCCGACTCCCGTTTCTTCTACGCTTGATCCTACCACTCCGCCCGCCTCGGAGACACCTACACCCACCGCGACCGAATCCAGTCCCTCGTCCAGTGCCACCCCTTCAGAGCAGGCCCCGCAGTCGAGCTATGAGGTGCCCCCGAAGTACGCAAAGGCCAAAAAGATGAGCGAAAAGAAATTCATAGGACAGGATCCAGAGACTAAATCACAGTTCTTACAGGGCATCACGCATGATCTGGTCGAAGGTTCCAAAGTTTCAAACGCAAAACTGAGGGAGCAAATCGTAGAAACGCTCGAAGCAGGCTATGCCCCTTGGATGGCAACATCCGTCGATGACCCCCAGATGTTAATGATCCGTTTGTCTATGTTACAAAAAACGGCGAAGCTACTCTACCAAAACGGTGATCGTACGAATGCACGCAAAGTCATTTCTATGCTCGACGTGCGGCCAAAAGGGGTTTACGAATACGCGCAAGATCCCTTCTGGGGTATCGGCACTCGTGAAGAGTGGATGCGGGACAACGTGGCCGATCCTACGATTATTATTAATTCATACCATCCGGACTGGGGCGGACAAAAGCCGCTCGCGTACGACTATGAATGGATAACTTCAAGGGGCGGTGATGCAAAATGTGCCGAATACGATCCTATAAACAATCCCGACGGTGCGTTATATGTATTTGCAGCTGCTCGCGACCAGCAAAAAAACTCCGATGAGAAAAGAAATAGCGTGCTGACCATGGCGGTGTATGCGCCGGAAGCAGGAGTAAGCGAAGCATACTATAACCCATCAGGACAGATTGCTCCTGAGAGTGGCAAATTTTCACTTGTGCAATTTTTCCATGTGAGTCAACGAAAAGATGGGCTTGATGGATTCATGGACTGGGATATGATGCAAAATATTACTCCTCCCATGGTCGAGGATTCGCAGCAAGCAACGTTGAGCTACAACCCTAATATTGTCATTTGCGATTGGTCGCGGTCGAAATGGCTTGGCGGTCTTGAGCGAATCGAATAACTCGATTTACCAAGAGGAAACAAGCTCTTTGATACTTGATTGAACAATAACAAAACAGTATAGTTATGCTTAATGAAACGATTGCTTTCGTGTATCGCGCTTCTGTTTGTATCAGTCGGCTTGTTCTTGACGGTCACTATGGCGTTCCCGCCGGTCGCGAGTGCGGCATGTCCTGCCGGCCAAACGCCGCTTACGAGTGATAAGCAGGGCAGAGTCTGCTGCCCGACGGGGTCGCAAGGTGATGCAACGTCATGCGCCGTCGCAAAGTATGTCAACCCGCTCATACGACTCCTTGCCATAGTTGCAGGAGTTGCTGTTGTCGGTGGTATCATATGGGGTGCCATACAATATGGCTCTTCGGCCGGCGATCCGCAAAAGGTCGCCAAGGGCAAACGTACCATCACGCAGGCGCTGGTGGGGCTTGTGGCATTCCTGTTGCTCGGCTCGTTCGTACAGTTTATGACCCCATATAATGTCGTACAGACGAGCGGCGTGAGCTGTCAGCGCCAATTCCTTGGCCTCAAAACATGGTATGCATATATTCCGCAGAATCAAATCAACCCTCAGACTTGTAATGTCAGCCAGGACCTACCGTTGCTACCCTCGGGGGGTAACGTAGGCGTAATCCCGGCGGTCGCACTTGCCATTGTCGATGACCTTCTCATTGTCACTGCCTATATCGCCATCGCATTCATCGTGACAGGAGGCATACAGTACATCACGAGCCAAGGTACGCCCGATATAACGAAGCGCGCCCAGAGTACGATTATCAATGCGCTTATTGCGCTGGCAGTTGCGCTTGTAGCAAGGGGAGTCGTTGTCTTCCTCGGAAAGGCTTTGACATCATGATGACACAACTTCACGCCTTCCTGCTCAAGGTGGCGGCAACCACGCCGCAGATAGACCTCTCTCCCTTGCCGAATATGGATCCGGGCGACCGCGCGAAAATGTTGTGGCGCAATGGCTTGACCATCGCGTTCGGACTTGCTGCTGCAATTGCCCTGCTGATGATCGTCATCAACGGTTTCCGGTATATCACCGCGAACGGCGAGCCGCAAAAGATGGCGGAAGCCCGCCAGGGCATCTTGTATGCCGCAATCGGGCTAATAGTCTCGGTATCGGCAGTCGCTATTGTCACCTTTGCTATCCAGGGAGTATCCTGATGATTCGGAAGATTATGCTAATGGTGATTTCCCTGCTCATGCTCAGTGGACTTGCTGCGCCATTCACCCTCACACAGCCGGTATTTGCGGCTGAGACTAACATACTCGAAGAAGCATGCACTGGTAAAGCCACTGATTCACCTACCTGTGAAACTACTGACCCGGAAGCAAACCCACTTACAGGAAGCGACGGAATACTTATCAGAGTTACTCAGCTTATCGCGCTTATAGCGGGTATCGCCGCCGTCTTTATCATCATCGTCTCGGGAATGCGGTATATCACTTCCGGCGGTGACACCCAAAAGGCGGTCGGTGCGCGTAATGCGCTCATTGGAGCGCTCGTCGGCCTTGTGATTATCGCGCTTGCAGATGTCATAATAGTAGCGATCATAAGGGGGTTTTTATAATATGAAAAAATGGTTTCTCATACTTACGCTCAGCATCATTGTCCCCCTGACGGCAATCGTCGCGACGCCCGCGACAGCAAGTGCCGCGACCACCAAAGAAACGGTCTGCGAGGCTGTCGGCAGCGGAACGAACTGCGACGACAACGGCGGCGGTGATCTTACCAGTGTCATACGGTCGGTCATCAACGTGCTCAGTATCATTGTCGGTCTGCTGGCCGTGATCATGATAATCTTCGCTGGTGCGAAGTACATCACGTCCGGCGGTGATACCAACAAAGTCACGACCGCAAAAAATGCCCTGATCTATGCCGTCATCGGTCTCGTTATCGTAGCCCTTGCACAATTCCTCGTGCGTAATGTGCTCAAAGTGACGAAGGAGGCTGCTACTCCAAAAGAGAAAACTTCTATAGTCCGCCTCGTGCCGCTCGGGTAAAAGAGAGGGTTTATAGTTGAAAAATGCCCCAAACGTGATATACACTAAACGTAAAGCAATAAGAAAGGAAATGAACTGATATGATAGCAAAGATAAAAAGAATTGCCGCCGGCCTTTTAGTCGCTCTGGCGGTCGTTGGAGTTCCCCTTGCCCTTTCGGCACCGGTATACGCTCAATCGAGCATTACCGACTGTCTATCGCAAGGAACTAACCTCGATGGCGACTTAAGCGGTGATTGTACCCCGGGTGACACTTCGACAGGTGACAACCTGACCGACATCATTACCCTTATCGTGAACATCATCTCCGTAGTAGTCGGTGTGATCGCCGTCATCATGATTATCTGGGGCGGTGCCAAATACATCACCTCCGGTGGCGAGAGCGGCAAGATCACGAACGCGAAAAACACCATCATCTACGCGCTTATCGGCCTCGTTATCGTGGCGCTGGCACAGGTCATCGTTCACTTCGTGCTCAACAAAACAAGCACTATCGCGGCATAAGCGACAAGGTTCCGTTTGCAAACACCCGCTCCTTGGAGCGGGTGTTTTTGTATGCTGACGTACCTAGTAGGCGGAAACTAAAATAATCCCCGCGGAAAGCGGGGATTATTTGTCTTGGGAGTATCTAGGTTATACAACCTGGATTTTCTTGACAGTGTCTTGCTTGACCTTGCTGAAGCTGATGGTCAGGACGCCGTCCTTCAGGACTGCTTCGATTTCTTCCTCTTTGACGGGAAGCGGCAAAGCGATGCTGCGGCTGAATTCGCCCCAGTAGCACTCCTGCATGAAGTAGTTCTCGACTTCGTCATCGTCACCCGAGGAAAGCGTGCCGCGGATCGTCAGTGTATTGTCGGCAATGCTGACATCGAGATCACTCTTGTTGACGCCGGCAGTACGTGCCTTGACGACCAGTTTCTCGCGAGTTTCGTACACGTCGACCGCCAATTGCCCGGGCAGTACGGCTTCTTCTTCGCTCCACTCTTCTTCGGCTGCAGCGCCGTTTGCCGGAGCCGCACCGCTATCGGCTGGCGCCATGGGTGTGTCATCGCCCAAGAACGCAGCAGTCAGTTCATCTTCTTCCAGTAATAAATCATCATCGCGGTTTCGTCGCGCCATAAGTTGTTACCCTCCGCCCTACTTAGGGGTTAAATACTTCGTAGTTGCCTTTTTGTGTTAAAATCAGTATAGCTGAGATAACGGTGTACCTGCAACCGACCAATACTTATTTACAACGAAAAAAATACAACATGAGCATTTTGGATCGATTCGTCAGCCTATATGCTCCGTTCTGCTGCATCGATTGCGGGGCGGAGGATAATCGTTTGTTATGCGGGACATGCACCGACAGCCTTCCGAAGGTTCCGCCGTGTTGCTACCGCTGTCGGACGCGGACCCTGCAATATGACGTATGCCGGTCGTGCCGCCGGCAGACACCGTTGCGACGGGTCGCTGCCGTGGTCCGCTATGAGGCATCGGCAAAAACGTTGCTATGGCATGCGAAGTATGAACGAGCCCGCCGCGGACTCATGGAAATAGCGGTACTAATGCGGCCGCAGCTTGTCTATTTCGGTACTGAAGTACTATTGGTGCCGGTGCCGACGGCGACGACGCGGGTGCGAGAGCGTGGCTATGACCAAGCTGTCGTATTAGCACGCGAGCTGTCTCGCTTAAGCGGCCGTACAAGTGCCTGCCCGCTTGTCAGGCTTGGCCAGGCCCACCAAGTCGGTGCAAGCCGCGCCGCACGCCTGCGTCATCTTGATGGCGCGTTCCGGGTGCGTTACTCGGACAAGATTAAAGGGGCGCATATCGTCCTGATCGACGATGTCTGCACCACCGGCGCAACGCTTGAGTCAGCGGCCCGCGCGCTCCGCGAAGCAGGCGCCAAGCAGGTTGACGCCCTCGTCTTCGCCCAGCCGAGCTAAATCTACGCCAATCTATTGCATTTTTAGCAATTCTGTGCTATTATGTACTTGTATATCAAACACAAACAAACGTATGCCTATACCACGCCACGAAACTTCTATCGCCGCTCCGCCCACGAACAGTGGTGAAAACGGCTACGATACCCCCGCGAAGCCGGATACGGCGGTGCTCATCGCTATCGGCGGCGTTCCTCTTTCGACGGAAGTCGCGACGCACGCTGAAAAAATCCACCATCGTCCACTGGTGCTGATGGAAATTGTCCCGGCGCAGAAAGTATCATTAACGTCCCTGGAACACTTTACGCCCGACGTACAGCCGGGTGGCCTGGTGCGCGAAGTACCGGCCAACATTCGCAAGTTTACGGAGAAAACATATCAGTCCCCTACGTGGCAGGCGACAAAAAACCGGGCGCTGTGGCAGCAACGCACGTTTGAGACGGCCGAAGAGTATGTGACGCGGCACGCAGACGGCCAAAAACTGGCGGCGGAACTCGGTATCACCTCGCTCCACCACCTTACGCCCGAACAGGCGGTGAAGTTTAGTACCGAATTCGTACGGTCCGTATCGAAATATTCATCGGAAGACCTGGGGGCAAGAAGTCTTACCAGGGCGGACCGGACGGCTAGTTTTGATTTGCTCCGGGAGGGGCTGCAGCATCGGGGGGATCCGGGCTGGGCCGGCAACGGGGTGTGTCGCAATATTGCCGCGAATGTTAAAGCTGTGTTTGATGCGCTGAAAAGCCTGCAGGCAGAAGACACGATGCTGGCGAACACCTACTGTATCATCGATATGGGAGTGGACGGTGACGGGTATGGAGATAAACGGGATAATCCGCTCGTCACTGATCTAAGGGAGAAGAGCGGCCATGCATGGAATATCTTTACGACAGTCGGCGAGAACGGATCGGCGGTGATTACCATCGCTGATAGCACGTGGGCGCTCGGCACGGCATCGGCCGACCGTACGATGGAGCGGGCGGGTCGGTTCGTGGATGAGCTCTTCATGATGAGCAGCGATAAATCACAAGCATTCGCTGAGCTGACATACTACTACGATACGTTGGCGCGATCCATCGGTAGAAACACCCGGCCCGAAGACCAAACGCGCATCCAGGAGTTTGCGCTGACACAGTACCTCCAGGCGGTGCGCCAGATGAAAGAGACGGATATCGATACCCCGACGCCAAGTGTGCTGCTTGGTGTGGCTTACCGTGCGAGCGGTCGTCTCGATCCGTCCGAGATTGAAGCGCTCTATCGCTGCGACAAGGCAGCAGGTGGGGTGGAGGCCGACCGCGTGCGGGCAATCGCAAAACGAGCATTTGAAACGAATCACTACAAAGGATCGTATCTCGCCCATCGATTCGTCGCGGCCGATGACGGATACCAGAGATTCTTATTCGACGCCATAGGTGAGCAAAACATGCTGAAGATGGCGGATACCAACTCGGCATTTCGCGCCCGTGCCCGTGAGCTGACTGACATTTTGCCGCCATTCAATATTGATGAGCCCAAAGACGCCCGTGAATTGATGAGTCTGGCAGAGAGAGTGGGCGTGCACGCTGCGAATGTCAAAGAGGCTGTACGGGAAGTTAATAAGCGTATCGCATGGACGGCACAGCGGGCCGGACTTGAGCGCGCCGTGGAGGGGATTACCGCCGGGCGTAACCCCTACGATCTCGTGAAAGCTGCGCCGGCGATTCTCGCGTCGCTGCATAAGGGTAAGTAGCGGAGGGAGGGATATCGGCTTCGCCTCCTCCGCTCATTCCGAAAAGAAAATGAACCTCCGGTTCGCTTTCTTTTCTACCATTCGCTCCGCCGAACCCTATTTTGCTTCGCAAAATTACGGGCTCTGAAGTCGCCTGTCTCACCAACAGAAAAATGCCACCCACCTTACGGTAGATGGCATTTTTCTGGCGGAGAGAGAGGGATTCGAACCCTCGCAGGGACTCACGCCCCTCTAACGATTTAGCAAACCGTCCCCTTCAGCCACTTGGGTACCTCTCCTCGTCGAAGTGTTAGTTTTTGCCTCGTTTTGCCGACAGGCGGCAAAAGCTTCGGCTTAAAACTAGACTTCTCCTCTCAAAATCACATTCAGTCGCTTCGCTCCTTGGATTGTGATTTTGGCTCCTGGTCCGTGGCGGGACTAAGGTATTTTACCAGATAACTCCCTCGTAGCGAATATACAGTACAAGTTGTTTTCTGGTTTGGCGGAGAGAGAGGGATTCGAACCCACGGTACCCTTGCGGGCACACCTGTTTTCAAGACAGGCTCCTTAAACCACTCGGACATCTCTCCAACAGACACGAGTATAGCATAGTTTGCTAACGGTATGTAGTACCGTGTATACTGCTGCTATGCGGGATACTCAGCGTAAAGGCGATATTGCGGTCACGGCAGCAATCGCTACATTCACAAGACTTGGCTATGATGTTGCCTTGCCAGTTACCGAATCTGCAGCATATGATATTCTTGTCGATGATACACAAGCGATCCACCGGGTACAGGTCAGATTCTCAGGAGGCAAAGAAGTTGAACTTCGTCGTATACACTCAAACTCGACTGGGTATGTAGTCAAAAAGACTAAAAGTAATGCTTATGATTGGCTCTATATTTTGAAATCTACCGGTGAAGAGTACCTCATTAAAGAGTGCTTAGCTGGTCGAAGGTCAATTAGACCAATGGAAGAGTATCAAATTACCACATAAAGAGGTTGCTAGGCTATATAAGCTTAATCGTATGTAGTACAATTATGCTTATGCAAGACCATCAGCCAGGAGAAGTGATTGTGCCGCTTGGCAATGGCCACGTGCCGCCTGCCACTGCCCCTCCCTCTACCGAATCTGCCGCGACGCTTCCTGTTCCCGAGCAGCCGCCCGCACCCGTGCAGTCTTCTCCCGAGCCGTCCACTCCACCCGCATCTCAGCCCGCACCGACGACTCCCATTACACAGACGCCTTCACCGGCCCCTGCAGCCAATACTGATGCGAATGCATGGTATCGCCCCGAGCCCGCCGGCCTCTCACCGCAGATTGCCTCCGCGTCCACCGATACCTTGAGTTGGGAGGCGGAAGAGTTCGCCCACCATGCGAAAAGCTCCGGGTGGTACGGGTTGGCGGTGGTGGCGGCCGTTGTCATCGCAGCTGTCGTGTACTTCATAAACCGAGATATCATTACTTCGGTCATCGTACTGCTTGCCATTATCGGGCTGGCATTTTTCAGTGCCCGCCCGCCGCGCGTTCAGCGCTATAGCCTCAGCGTACAGGGCGTACAAGTCGGCAATAAGTGGTATGATTTCGCTGACTTCCAGGGCTTTTCCATTACTGCGGACAGCCCCACGACCCGCAGCATCCTGTTGCTTCCCCTGAAGCGGTTCATGCCCCTCATTACGATCAACCTGCCGCCCGACCGGGAAGAAGAAGCCACCAACATCCTGGGGTCAGTCCTGCCGATGCAGCAGCGACAGGGCGATGCCGTTGACCGTTTTATGAGTCGGCTCAAGTTCTAACGCCATTTATTTGTATTTATAGATAGAAAAGTGGTATAGTACTCCTTATAAGAGTATAGAGGAGTCGAATGTCATGTACGAGCAGGAAAAACCATCGCTGATCCGCCGCATCATAGGCTGGGTTATCGGAGTTATCATCATCGTTGCACTCATATGGCTGGTGCTATGGATTATTTTCTGGCGAGGCGACAAGGACACCACTACTTCTACCACCTCAAAAACCACCCAGTCGCAAAAAGCAGAATCGGACAAGAGCAAAGACAGTGGCAGTAGTACCTCCGGCAATTCGAGTACCTCAAGTACTTCCAGTACCTCCACGTCGACATCCTCTCAGACCTCGACGGGCACCGGCACCACCGCGACGAACGGCACTTCATCAACTACCACAGGAGAACTTGCCAACACCGGTCCGGGTAACCTATGGATTCCGGTCGTCACCGCGGCGGTCGGCGGCACCGTCTATGCCCATATCCGAGCGCGCCGCCGTACGGACGCCTAACCTTGGTATACTAGAAGTATATGGCAAAGAAAAAAAACCGATCGCTGTTTGCTCGTGTCCGTCGCCTCTATGAGAAGCGATCTTTCCGCTATCTGGCGGTCGGCGGCACGGTGTACCTGCTTGAACTGGTCATCATCGTGGTCGCGCAGCGTTGGGGAGCGACTCCCACGGAGGCCGTGGCGATATCATTTCTCATCGGACTGGTTGTCTCTTTTTTCCTGCAGAAGCTTTTTGCGTTCCGCGACCGGCGTATGCACCATCGTATCGTGCTGAGCCAGGCGATCGCGGTCGGGCTGCTCGTACTCTTCAACCTTGGGTTTACTGTGGTGGTCACCCGGCTGCTGGAGCCGTGGCTGGCGCCGACGATAACGCGCACCATTGCCCTGCTCATCACGACTATCTGGAATTTTTACCTTTATAAAACCCGTATTTTCAACCCGCAGCAGCGTAAAGTGCCAACGGAACACCCGAGTATCCTGCTCCGTTTTGATAGAAAAACTTCCTCCGTTTCCACTGTGCCCCCGATAATTCCCGAGACGACACGGGACGCCGAGCGCCAGCACTCTTTGCGCGTGGTGCTGCTATGTTTGCTTATTTTATTCGCCCTGGTTATGGGGGGATGGGTCGTATCGACGCTACAGCGTGCGATCGCCCATGGGCAGGGACGGGCGGATGCCGCCGCGAACGGCCCCCGACCACAGCCACTCCAGGTGGACGGCTTGTCTGCGGCGAACTGTAAGGGGCGGACCGTACTTCAAGTGGTGGCGCACGCTGATGATGATCTGGCGTTCATCAATCCCGATACGCAGGCCTCAATCGATGCCGGCACGTGCGTACGCACGGTATACTTGACCGCCGCAGACCATGGCTGGGGCATGGAGTACACCGAAGAACGCGAAGCGGGCATTCGTGCCGCGTATGGCGTGATGCTTGGTGACGAGGGCGAATGGCAGACTCGCACCGTGAAGCTGCCGGCGGGCCAGCCGGTACGGGTCTATGCTTCGCCGGACGGCGTCCCGACCGCCGCCGTCATTTTCCTGCGCCTGCCCGACGGTAATCTCGACGGGGAGGGCTTTCCCTCGACCGGCGATGTCAGCCTCAAGAAATTGCTCAACAACTCCGCCCTGGAACTCACTTCGATCGATGGGAAGGCGACGTATACTAAACAGACGCTGCTAAAAATGTTGTCGCAATTCATCGCGGTCTATCAGCCGATTCAGATCCGTACTCTCGGGGATGCTTCCGCCGATGTGCTCGGCGACCATAGCGACCACCATGCGACTGGCGAATTGATGACGATGGCGTTGAAATACTACCAGCAGACTTACCGTGATATGACGGCGATACCTCTTGTCAAATACATCGGCTATCCTATCGCCGGTCGTCCAGCGAATCTCTCCGCGGACGAAGAGGCGCAAAAAGCCGCTGCCTTCTTTGCGTATGCCCAGCATGACTCCAACGTTTGTCCGACGATGGAAATCTGCGAGTCGGGCGATTCGTCGTACGCGAAGTACCTCGGCCGCCGCTACACGCTGCCCGCTAAAAAATCCTAGAGACTGCGCAGGCTTTTCGTATCGCCGGCGTATTCGTATACCGTACCGACCCCCGGCAAGGCTGTTTCCCTGTCTGGTGTACCGAGCTGGGTGAGGATTACGGTACTGGTACAGTGAAACGGGTCGGATATCACTCCTTCGTCGGGCAACACGACCGCCACGGTGCCGTCTGTCCGTCCCAGCTTGCCGGCGTAGCCCGCCTGGTCATAAAAAAGATTCGTCGCCACAATATGCGTATCGTCGACACACATGGTCGGCACAACCGTCGTCTCATACCCGGCGTAGTAATTGCCAGGGATAGCCAGTCCGCGCGACGTGACGATGAAGTCATAGCGCTCTGTACGGGCGAAATCTGCCAGCTTGAACATCGGCTGGTCGAGATGGTAGCGATTCGGCCATTGCAGTACGATCGCTCCGGCGAGCAAGCTGCCGCTCAGCACAATCACCGCGAGCCACAGCGGTGCAAGACGACGCAGCGATACGGGTTGCAGCACATCGCCGTACAGCCCGAGCAGCAGAACGACGAGCAACGGCACCATGACGAGATACCGTTCGGTCATCGCCATCAGGGCGTTGCCGCTTGCCGCATACACCGCGTAGTTCCATATGATCAGCCATACCAACACCCGGACGGGTTGTTTTGGCGCCGCCCTTCGGTAGCGAATCAGGATATACACTGCCAATCCGAGTAGCAGCATCCCGCCCAGTTGCCGGAGGCTGTTGACGCTGAGTGCCTTCGAAAACACATTGATATCGAAGATGCGCAGCGTGCTTGTGGCGGAGTTTTGAATAATGGCCGTCAACGTGTCTACTCCGAGGGTCGGAGAAGTCTTAGGCGGCTCTAGGTAGCTCACCGGCAATATCACTGTTGAAAGCCATGCCAAAATGCGCGAAAGCACTGCGCTCACCACGAGTATTCCTCCGGAGAACATTGCCCGTCGCCTTTCATCGCCGTTTCGTCGCAGCGCAAACACGACCGCGGCGGCACCCATACCCACGCCGATGATATAAAGTTGCAGTGGATCGGCGAAAAATACCAGCGTCGCTAGGCCGACGACGCCGATAGATCGCCGCCAAGTAGTCCCCTTTTCCCAGAGATGGAACACCAGGTACAGCACGGCCAGTCCTCCGGCCACTTCGAGGTTGCGTGAATTGGCATAATCCACCCAAAAAACACGCCCCATAATGACCGCGAGCCACAACATGCCGAGGTTCAGTAGCATGAAGTTCTTTACCCTGTACAGCCGCGCGATCTTTCGTAGTATGAAGTAGATGAGTAAGTAGGCGCCTGCGCTGCAGATGAGTGCGAGGAGGAGGATACGCACCACCGGCGGTATCCAGTCGGTGGCATTCATAAGGGCGTAGAGCGGCATTTTGAGTAGATAATTAGTGGCACCGAATACCGCGCCGCCGTGCAGTCCGTGCGTCCACTGCGCTGCCACCCCGATTTGTCCGACAACATCGAAATTGATGCCGTTCGTGATATGCCTGAGCACCGTCCATACGGCCACGATGGCCGACCCCACGGTTGCAGTGAGGATAGTCTGATGGTGTTCTACCCACCGGCTAATGGCCGCAAAACGCTTCCGAAACATGCTATATAGCATAGCATTTCCGCTGTACCCACAGGTAGCCTGCCCCGTAGATTCTTCCGCCGGTGGCTTGTCCTGCTCCTTAGCGTTCGTTCTCACTGAGGTCGGCGTTCATAAACGCATCCTCGATGATGATTGGTTCGTAGTGCTTTCGCGGTACCATCTATCCCTCCTCTGGTACAGACACATCGTAGCAATTTGTACCACAGTTATCTGTAATGCAGCATACAATTTCGGCGTGCTATTTCGCACACGGTATGTGCTATATCTCTCCATGTTGCAATCTGTTACAATAGACAACCGAGGAGAGGTCGCATAGTTGGTCTAGTGCGCTGCACTCGAAATGCAGTATGTCGGCAACGGCATCGAGGGTTCGAATCCCTCCCTCTCCGCCAGGAGTTGGCAATACGCCTTTCAGGCGGATTGCTGGCTGCTCGTCAGAGAAGCGAGGGTTTGAACCCGAAAGGGGTTCGGGCGAAGCGTCGCGACAGCGACCATCCCTCCCTCTCCGCCAGGAGTAGACAAGTAGACCAAAAGCTGCTACAATCTACCTCTGTTGCGTTCTTTTCCCTAAGGAAAAAAGAGCAGCCCGACAAAAAGTCACGTCTTTTTGCCGGCGCGACGAGAAAAAACCATCGGTTTTGTCTCGTTACCGCAGTTATGCACCTGTAGCTCAGCTGGATAGAGCGTTGGCTTGCGGAGCCAAAGGTCGTAGGTTCGAATCCTGCCAGGTGTACCAAATAAAAAAGGTTGGCTTGCCAGCCTTTTTTATTTGGTTATCTCCGGACGGAGTCGGTTCTACGACAGCACGCTGCAAGCGTGCGTAGTCGTAGGTTCGCGAAGCGGATAAAAGAAACGGGAGCTTGCTCCCCGAGGGGGCGTCCAGAATATCTAATCCTTACAGTAGGCTCAAGGTGGATTTGCCAGTGATAACAGCCGACGCTTGGTCGACGGCACAGAGCATTCCTTCAAGCACTTCGCTCCACCCTTCGCCACCTCGAAATCTATTCGCCGCGGCGTATTCCATCTCGTCGGTGACCGATAGCAGCGGTGGGTATAGCTGATTGGCGATACCGCCTGTCATGAATCGCTCATTGTTGGTGAAAACCGGGTACCGCGGACTCAGTCTCTCGAGGACGGCCGTGTCATTCAGTGGATGATTGTCTATGATGTCTTTTGTCGCCCAATCGCGCACCATGAAACCGGTGAGGATGTCGAGCGACCGGACGGGCCTGGTCACACCGCCGTGTACCAAAAGATCGTGCGTGCCAAATACTATCGTCTGAGTCACAAATAGCTCCCGGCCCAGGTCATCCGGGTCGTTCCCTGCGAATAATTGAAAGCTTTCGGTCGCCTCAAACTCTATGGCCAGCATTTTTTTGACCACCCCTATCCCCTCTGTCGACAGGTTCGGCGGAATGGTTTTTGTCTCAATCTCCATGCCTTCCCTGGCGGCCGATCGTAGTATCCCGCGTACGTTTTTGCGGAGCGTTTCTTCCTGCTCGCTGAGCCTCCTCCTGGTCGCCTCGGGCTCTTCAATCGGGAAGTACGGCGCGACTGCTTCGGCTGCCGTGGTGTGTAGGTCGTGAAGTCTCATATCAGTCCTCCTCCACCCGTTGATGAGTCCAACTATACAGCCGCCGAAGCTATGTGACAAGACTCTCAGTGGATTGCAGGATCCCAGGAGTAGATTTGGGGTAAGGAGGACCTAGCGGTCTAATAAGCCATTGGATTTCGTCAGCTTGCCTACCGTAACGACGAGATACAACGCGGAAAGACCCACGAGGCCGTACACGATGCGTGCCAGCGCGGTCATATCACCGAACAGTGTTTCGACGAGATTAAAATCAAATGCTCCTACCAGCCCCCAGTTCAGTGCCCCGATCAATACTAGTACGTAGGCTACCCAGTCGACACTATTGAATTTCATGATTTGTTCCCTTTCTTGTTAATGACACTTGCTACAAGAGGCATCATAAAACAAAGCAAAAAGGAACGGTGTGAAAATTCTTACTCGTTCCCGAAAAGCGCCAACTATTCTTTAGGAAAAACTACATCCTGTCCGGGGCGTGGATGCCAAGGAGAGTAAGGCCACTCCGGAGCGTATCGGCGTAGGCCTCGACCAGCCAGAGGCGTAGGTCTTGCCGTTCGTCGCCGATGACGCGGTTTTTTTCGTAGAACCGATTGAATTCCTGAGCGAGCTCGTAGAGGTAGGTACAGATGTAGTGGGGCAGCAGCTCGTCTATGGCCTTTTCGATCGCCGCGTTGTATTCGGTGAGTTTACGGAGAAGGAGGCGCTCGTCGGGGTGAAGAGTTTGGGCTTCTCCTCCATCAAATAGGAGGGGCTTTGCCCCTTCCGCAGGTGATATGTCGCTTCCACTCGTATCGGCCTGCTCCTCCCCCGCTCGCTTCTCGCTCGCGGCCGTGCTGTGCACGGCTGCCGCATCTTGAGCTTTACTCAAGATGCTCCTGGCCCGTGCGTGGGCGTATTGCAGGTAGGGACCGCTATTACCCTGGATGCTGACTGATTCGTTGATGTCGAAGATGATATCGCCGCCGACGCGGACTTTCAGGAACGCATATCGCAGGGCGCCGGCCATAATGTCTTCGGTCGCTTCCCCGCCCCGTGCGCGGATAGCCTCGGCCACCTGGTCAAACAGCCAGGAGATGGTGATGACGCCGCCGTCGCGCGAGCTCATTTTGCCCGTCGACAGTTTCACCATGCCCGTCGGGATATTGACGGTAACGTCTTTGAACTCCGGAAAACACAGCCCGGCCGCGGCGAGTACACCCTTGAAGTAGTCGCGTTGCTCTTCGGCGGTGATAATGTAGCTTTTGTCCGGATGATACTGCTCGTTCTTGAGCTGGATCAGTCCCAGGTCGCGTGCGGCGTAGAGCCCCTGCCCGTTCGACGAGACGAACGCATTGTCAAACGTACCATGTTCTGACCCCTTGAAAACGAGGGCGCCGTTACTTTCCTGAAATACTGTTGGCACGTTGTCCCGGACAATCTTGACCCCGCGCATATCTGCGTCACTTTCGAGGAACTTCCGTTCGACCGGCTGGTTGCCGAGCCGGCGCATGTTGCCGTCGATTTCCATGAAGCTCCAGGCGAACACGGTCTCATAGACGCTGGCGTAGAGCGGGTCCTCGCGAGTGAATGACTGCTTTGCGAGCTCAGCGATCTCAGCCTTGGCCGTTTCATCATCTTTGTACGCCTGTGAACCTTCGGCGTACATCCGGCTCATGAACTCATTGCGCTCACCGGCCGGTACGACGTCCAACTTTGATGCGTCGCCGTCTACGTAACGCAGCAGCGCCCACATGCTTTTGCCGACATGCAGCCCGACATCGCCGTGATAACTGACGCGGTACGTATGTGCGCCGCTTGCTTGGAGCAGGTTGGCGATGGTGTCGGCGACGATGGCGTTCATGGCATGACCGATATGCATGGCCTTGAAAGGATTCGGATTGTTCGTCTCGATGACAACGGTCGTGCCTTCCCGGGGCTTTGCTGGCTGTGCCTTTGCCAGCTCAAGCAGGGCCACGTCGGACAGCCGGATATTGATGAAACCCGCCCCGGCGACCGTGGCTTCCGAGGCCTTGCCGGCTTCGCGGAGTCGCGCAGCGATTTCCTCGGCGATTTCCCGGGGGTTCCGTCCTAATCTGCCCGCAAGCTGCAGGGCGATGTTGGTGGCGTAGTCACCGAACTGTACCTCCGGCCGCGTCAATTCCACGGCTGTCTCAATATCGTAATGAGTCCGCACAATGTCGGCGATCGCCTGTTCCAACGCTGTTTTCATGCCTCTATTGTATCAGAGGGTGAAATTTGTGCCTGACGTTTCCCGCTAGTGCTTATTTGCACCATTTGCTACAATGGTGCCATAAGGCAACAATGACGTGTCCGGCGCTACCGGACAAGGGGGTGGAATGATTTTTGGCAGTCAAGACGATCAGCAAAATACAGACGTGACGCCGGCAGGCGCACCCGCGGGAAGCTCGTTCATCGTCGGCGCAGCGGCACCGTCTGACGATATGGCGATGCCGGCGGCACAGGCAGATGATACGACTACCGTGGCACCGGACGGACTTGATGACGGCGCTTCCGCGGTACCGACAGCGGAACCGGGCCCAGTGTCCGGCCCGCTCGGAGACGTCGGTCTCGGTGATGAGGGGGTCGATCCCGCTCCTACGGACGACTTGCCCATCATGCAGCCGCAGCCCGATGAGCTCGACGAAACCCCGGGCGAACCGGTACTTGCCCAGTCCCAGGACGATGACCTGCTCGTGCTCAAACAGCAGGCGTTGGGTGACCTCGGACCCCTGATCGACCACCTCGACCAGAGTCCTGAAGAGAAATTCCGTACTACCATGATGATGATCCAGAGCACCGACAACCAGGCGCTCCTCAAAGAGGCCTATGCTGCGGCGCAGGCTATCCCCGATGACAAAGTCCGCGCCCAGGCATTGCTTGATGTTGTAAACGAGATTAATTACTTCACCCAGCACGCCCCTGCCGACCAGGAATAACCCCCCCTTAGTTGTTGTATCACCCCTGAATTAAATTCCGGCGGGCATTCAGTTCCTGCATCTTCTTAACGGCTTGACTTTGCCGGTCTCGCCCAGTAGGGCAATGAGTATAAATCAAGCGAAATTAGCAGATAATCAAGAAGAGGTACTTAGGAGGCTTTCAGTTGGCTGAAGCGGTCATACTCGGCATTGACACGTGTCAGGGCGTCCGACGCCTCCTGGAGGGCGCTACGTGTCTCAGAAACGATATTTTTCGGTGCGTTTGCCACATATGACTTATTGCCGAGGCGGGCTTCCAGCTGCGTGATGCGGCCTGCCAGCACTTGTCGCTCCGCATCCAGCCGCGCCAAATGCGCTTCTGCCATTGAAAAATCGACGTCGATCCAACAACGGTATGCCGTGCTGGTAAGGTGCAGGCCCGTACCGTCCTCGACTTCTTGGACGCCGGCGAGATGTGCCATGCGGGTGATGAGCGCGGCATTATCCTTCAGGAACGGCACGGCGGTGTAGTAGAGGTGCCCTTCCCTGATACCAAGCGTTTTCACGATGTTGCGTGACTCGGTGATGATGGCTTGCAGCTCGGCAAAATCAGCGGCCTTGCGCTCGTCGAACTTCGCCGTCTCCGGCCACTTCTCGGTACAGAGCAGCGAGCCGTTGCCGCGGCCCAATGTCTGCCAGATGGCTTCGGTGACGAACGGCGCGAAGGGATGGGCAATCTTGAGTACGGCATCGAGCACGTGTGCGAGCATGGCGACGTTCGTCTCACTCTTGCTCGCTTCGATGTACCAGTCGGCCACGTCGTCCCAGACGAAGTGGTAGAGCAGTTCGTAGGCTTCGGCGAAACGGTAGCCGTCGAGATGGCTACCGATGGCCTCAATCGTTTCGTTCAGGCGTCGCAGTATCCAGTGGTCGGCGCTCGTGACGGCGTGTGCCCTGCCTTCTTCGGCATTGTTTTCAAACTTCTCGCCGATGTAGCGGGCGATGTTCCAGAGTTTGTTGCAGAAATTCCGCGCTTCCTCGACCCGGCGCGGGTCGTAGCCGCGGTTGACGGCCGGCGAGCGTCCGGCGATGATACCCATGCGGAGCGCGTCCGACCCGTACTGGTCGATGACGGGCATGGGATCGACGACGTTGCCGATGCTTTTGCTCATCTTGGAGCCGTCCTCAGCCATGACGTAGCCGTGGATATACACGCTCTCGAAAGGAATCTCCCCGGCGATATAGAGGCCGAGCATGAGCATACGGCTCACCCACGGGTAGAGGATTTCCCCGCCCGTTTCCATGAGGCTTAAGGGGTAATGCGTCTTGAAATCATCGGTACCCAGTCCAAGCGTGGCGTACGGCCAGCTGCTGCTACTGAACCACGTGTCGAACACGTCCGGATCGCGGCGGTACGTCTTGCCGTCGACTTCGATGGTATGCTCGCTCACCCGCTCGTCGTAGATCCAGTCGTCCGGGTCGTCGACATTCTGGAATGCAGGGATGGGAATGCCCCAAGCGATCTGACGGCTGATATTCCAGTCGCGCAACCCCTCGAGGTAATTGATAAGCTGGTCGCCTTTGCTTTCCGGGTAGAACGTGATGTTGCCGGCTTTCAGCGCCTTTATGCCTGCTGCGGCGAGCGGCTGCATGTCGACGAACCATTGCTCGCGCAGCAGCGGCTCGATGACGGTGTCGCACTTGTAGCAGTGGCCCACGTTATGGACGTGATCCTCGGTTTTTACGAGGAAGCCGCCGGCTTCGAGGTCTTTTACCACCGCTTTCCTGGCATCCAGGACGGGCAGGCCGCGGTACGGCTCCGGCACGTCGGTCATCTTGCCCTCGTTGTCGATGACCGTGTTCATCGGCAGGTCATGGCGTTTGGCGCAGTCGTAGTCGTTGATGTCGTGCGCTGGCGTGATTTTCACGGCGCCGGTGCCGAATTCGAGGTCGACGAAAGCATCGGCCACGATGGGCACTTCCCTGCCCGTCAGGGGCAGCCGTACGGTCTTGCCGACGAACGAGCCGTAGCGCTCGTCATCAGGGTGGACGGCGACGGCAGTGTCACCGAGCATTGTTTCCGGCCGGGTCGTCGCGACTATCACTTCCCCGCTGCCGTCGACGAGGGGGTAACGCAGATGCCAGAGCTTGCCTTTTACCTCTTTGTAGGCGACTTCGATGTCCGCGAAGGCCGTGCCATGGAACGTGCAGTAATTGACGAGGCGTTCACCTCTGTAGATAAGGCCGTCATCCCACATTTTCTTGAACGTCTTATATGCCTGCGAAACTATCTTGTCATCGAGGGTAAAGGCAAACCGGCTCCAGTCGCAGCTGATACCGAGCCGACGGAACTGTTTACCGAAGTTTTCACGATTTTCCGCCACAAAGTCGTAAATATTGCCATAAAGTTCTTCACGTGAAAAATCAAACCTGCTTTTTCCCTCTTTTGCAAGATGCTTTTCATATACTGATTGTGTCTCGAACCCAGCATGATCCGCTCCTGGCAGCAGCAGCGTGCGGGCGCCACGCATCCGGTGGTAGCGTGCTGGGATGTCCTCAAGTGCAGCCGTCAGCGCGTACCCGATGTGCAGGTTCGCGTTGGCATTGGGTGGCGGCATGACGATAGTGTAGGGTTTTCCCTTCCCCTTTGGTTCGAACGCCCTGCTCTGCTCCCAGAGTTGGTACATCCGTTCTTCATAACTGGCTGGTTCGTAGGCTTTTGGCAGATTCATAACCACATCATTGTATCACCTCTGTTAGTATCGGCAAAGCGATTGTCTTCTGTCGATTTTCAGTAAACGCTCATGGTTTTGGGCGCACATATTGCTATGATTGGATAAACGGAGGAGAACGGATGTCCTTGGAAGTTTTCGGCGATCTGCCCCTCAATCTGGTCCTGGTGCGGCATGGCAGGTCGGCCCGCAATGCGGCGTCGTCGGCGCACCGCAACGAAGGAATCGCTCTCCCTGATTGGTTTAAAAAAGAACATGATTCGTTCACGGTACTGGCCCCAGAGGCGATCGAACAGACGGAAATTACCGGCATTTTCCTCGAACGGGAATTCCCGAGCGGATTTGACCGCTATATCACCTCTGATATCCCGCGTGCAATGCACACGGCGGCCTGCTTGGCACTTACTGGCGCGCAGTGGGAAGTGCGCGGTTTTTGGCGCGAGAGAGACTGGGGTGAGCATATGAATTTTGTCGACGGTGTACCGGAAGAGTACAGACCATCGCATGACCTGAAAGAACTCAACCCCTACCAATGGGGCCCCAGGGGAGGCGAGTCAATGTCAACGGGGGTGGCAACACGGCTTCGCTTGGAGGAATTTGAGCTGCGGGAAACCCCTCCGGCCAATAATGTGATAGTCATCTCGCATGGCGATTTTATCACCGGCGCGCTCAAAGATTTCGAAAATGTTACCATCAGCGAATGGAACGCTCGGTATCTGAGGCGCAGCAGGGAAGTGGCGAATAACATGGTAGTCCACTTACAGAGGTCAGCCGAAGTACCATTTTACCAGAAGTTGAGAGGAATTTGTGCCTGGGATAAGAACCGCAGTTGGAATGAAGGCGAGTGGATAGATATCCATCCCCAAACGAAATATTCAAATGCCGAGCTGCTCGAGCTTGCCAAACAGGCGTTGCCTCAAGCCATGTTACATGCTGAGGTTGGGGGCGATTTCTAGGGAGTAGGGATCCGCAGTAGGGCGGTCGTATTTCATGTGGAAACAGCCGAGGGTGGCAATCATGGCGGCATTGTCGGAGCAGAGGCGCTGATCGGTGTATTCGATGGGGATAGGGAGGCGCTCTGCCAGCTGCCGGCGCAGCTCGGGACGGGCGGCAATACCGCCGGCGATAACGACCGAAGTGGGCTGGAACTCTTCGTAAGCGGCGATGGCTTTGTCAACCACTGTTTCGACTGCCACTCGCTGGAAACTGGCGGCCAGATCGGCCTTCTGGGGCTCAGAAAGGCGTCCGGGAAGGTCGCGGCTAGGGAAGCTGTGGTCGGCACCTACGGAAGCCTGCGCCGCGCGTAATACGGCTGTTTTGAGACCAGAGAAGGAAAAATCATAGCTGGGACCCTGTTCGGAGCCGCGCAGAGCAGTCAGGGCGGGGCTGATGTGCGTCAGCTTGGCTTTGGGGAAGTCGAAAGCGTGGACGTTTCCGGACTGGGCTTTTTCGGCGATGCTGGGGCCGCCAGGGTAGGGGAGTCCTATCATTTTCGCGACTTTGTCGAACGCCTCACCGATGGCGTCGTCGTGGGTCTGGCCGAGCAGGGTGTAGTCGAAGTGGTCCTGGAAGAGGACAAGCTGGCTATGTCCGCCGCTGACGATAAGCGCGAGCAGGGGAAACATAGGCTGTTTGGAGGGAAGCTGGTAGTCGGCAAGAGCCGGATGCAGACCGGTGTGCGTAATGAAATTGGCGTAGACGTGGCCCTCGACGTGGTTGATAGCATACAGCGGTTTGTCGTGGACGATGGCGAGCGTGCGGGCGGTCATCACCCCTATAAGCAGGCTGCCGCCCAGCCCCGCGCCGTAGGTGACGGCGATAGCGTCGATATCGTCCCAAGTACAGCCGGACTCTTCTATTGACTGGGAAATAACACCGTTGATGCACTCGATGTGACTGCGGGCGGCTATCTCCGGTACGACGCCGCCGTACTGGGCGTGCAGGTCCATACTGCTGCTCGTCACTACAGAGAGCAGAGTGTCACCGTTTCTAACGACGGCGGCGGACGTTTCGTCGCAGCTTGATTCGATTCCGAGCACGATCATATGGGAAATAGTATAGCAACGAGAGGGAGCAGTTGACAAATTATCAATAAAGTAGTATTATGGTACGGTAAGCTTAGGAGCGACACCTTGGAAATGAGAGAAGTAGCAGATGATGGCCGTCTCAGTATAGGCGTAGGACGTGTCATAGAAGAAGATCGGCCGGATGTGCTGGATAGGATGGGCGACGGGTTCGATCGTACCATCAATACGCTGTTTACCCGTATCGGCGAACAGACCC
Source organism: Candidatus Saccharimonadota bacterium (assembly GCA_036782475.1). Lineage (GTDB taxonomy): Bacteria > Patescibacteriota > Saccharimonadia > Saccharimonadales > UBA4665 > JAGXIT01. The sequence goes on along the minus strand of DAIPYY010000001.1, from coordinate 4,716 downwards.
AGAGAATCCTGCCGAAAATAAGCAAGGCACTTACTACTGTAGGGGAACGTTTTACGGCGGAACGGCAGACAGCGCTGGCCGTCGGTGTGGTGACACTGAACGGGACCGTCATGCAGATGAACGTACGGGACGCGGAAGCTATGGCGCATATGCCTGTTCGCCAGTCGTCAAGTGAGCCGTCGCACCCGCCTGAAGACCCTAAGAAACCGAATCCATTCGACCGTGCCGAAGCCGCGCTTAGGCATGCCGCAGACACTGTTAAGCAAGGTACCCAAAAGCTTTGGGAAAAAACGAAGGAAGGCGTAGGCAGGGCATATGAAACCAGCCATCGTTCGCTCGGGAAGAGCGTCGTAGGACCGCTCGTCGAAATCGATACCGCTGATGCCGGTACTCCCCCTGTGTTGCCGTCAAAAAAGATTGCAAAAGCTCCGGCTATATCTCCATCAGGTACCATGCCGCATGCAGTCGTAGGCCGGAAGGCAGACGGAAGCCCTAAAGTAGAAATCGTCTTCCCGCCGAAGGATCTCGCGGAAGCGCCTGTTCCTACGTTTAAAACCCCCCTCCCAGAGAGTATATTCAGGATGTCACCGGTAGTATCCGAGACTGCGTTACCCACGGCTAAAACGGCAGAGACATCTCATATTGCAGACCTTGAGGGTGCGGACTATGGCAAGATGCCGAAGCTCGCCGGCGAGGCTGTCCTGGCGGCGTGGGCGGCCAGTATCCAGCGTTCCCAGGAAGATAACGAGTTTGCGAAAAACCAAAGCGACTTGCTCGACGAATTCCTCGCGCAAATGGAAAAGTGGGGATGGAACGATGCAGCGATAACCGCGGCATTCGATATGTTCAGCGACATCCTCTACCCACGGCAGACTGCAAAAAATCCTGCCGCCGATTTAGCCTCTGCTATGCGCGCATATGGGGCAAAGCTGGCTGCAGAACAGGGCGCTCCTGGTAAAAAAGCTCCGCCTATCGTGCCTGTGCCCAAGCCCAAAAGAGATGATCCTTCCAAACCGGAAAATACCGTTCCGCCGGTCGTGCCGGTAGTGGCGGCCGGCAGCGGCGGTGGAGACGACAACAATAAGACGCGTACGGCGAAGGACGTCGAACCGAACGGACGGGGCAGGGTATTCTTGGCAGGGTTCGTTGCAGGGGGCTTGGCGGTGGCGGCGCTTTTTGGCCTCGCAAAATGCGCAGGCGGCTCCGGGACGGTCGAGTCGCAACCGACACCGACTCCTAGTGTCTCGGCGACACAGACCCCTGGTGGAGGGCAAACTCCCGGAGGAGAGCAGACTCCTGGAAACCCAGACGATACTGATGATGGCGACGACGGGGAAATCCCTGTACAGCCGCAGGTCCAAACCAGACTCAAAGGCGCGGAGGCCGACAAAAAGGGCGACTTCGTTCGCATGACCTCATACGCTGATCGCCACGAAGCCCGTGAAAATGGTGAGGATTTCAGCACGGTGTGGTGGATCGCCCGTGAGCAGCTTGACGCCGTGAATGGCGCTGCCACCCCAACAACCCCTGAGATATGGAAATTTACCGACCAGACCCTCGATCATAACGAGCTGACATGGGATGAGGCGCGCCGTCTGCACAAAGGTCAAAAGATTCGTCTACTCTCCGATGCCGCCGCAAAGCAAGTCATAGAAACCGTCAAATAATCCGGTGCAGGGTATCTATCTTTCGTCTGAGCCGATCCTGACGGTATACTACAAGCATGACTATACGCAAAATCGTGAAGGCGGTGATCCCGCGGGGGCTGTTCCGCCGGATTGAGCCGGCGGGGCATCTCGTCGAGGCGGTGTTTTGGAACATGCTCTACGGATTTCCGGGGCGCGGTATGAACGTCATCGGCGTGACGGGGACGAACGGCAAAACCACCACCACCTATCTTATCCACCACATGCTGGTCGAAGCAGGGTATAACGCCGGACTGATGACGACGGTGGCATACGGTGTCGGGAACGATATCAAGCAGCAGATGCACCACTACACCAACGTGCCGGTGCGCGAACTGATGCAGCGGCTCAAGTGGATGAAAAGCCAGGGTATGGACTGGCTGGTGCTCGAGACAACGTCGCAGGCGCTGGTGCAGCACCGTACGTGGGGTGTGCCGTACAGCATAGCAGTGCTGACGAACGTGACGCATGAGCATCTTGATTATCACAAAACGTTCGAGCGCTACGTCGCGGCGAAACGACGACTTTTTGAGCTGACTGAGCAGAACGCGGCGGGCCTCCAGGTCGGTATCGCGAACGCCGATGACACCGTCGGTCAGGACTATGCCACCACCACAAGCAACCCGGTACTCTACGGCATAGAGAACGGCGATATCCGGGCGGAAAATATCGAACTGACCCCGCAGGGCATCAGCTACCGCGCCGTCTCGAGCGATGTGACGTACCGCATTTCCAGCCCGCTCGCCGGGAGTTTCAACGTGTATAACACCCTCGCCGCGGTATGCGTCGGCCGGACGCTGGGACTCACGAAAGAGCAGATAGAGCAGGGAATCGTGTCGCTCCGGAGCGTCGAGGGGCGCATGGTGACGGTGGACGAAGGCCAGCCGTTCGGCGTTATCATCGATTACGCTCACACACCGGATAGTTTCGAAAAACTCTTCAAGGACATACGGCCCATGGTGCAGGGCAAACTCATCGTCATGTTCGGCTCGGCCGGACGCCGCGACGAAGCGAAGCGGGCGGTGCAGGGCAGACTCGCCGCCGAGTACGCCGACGAGGTGGTGATAACAGAGGAAGATGACCGTGATTGTGACGGCCTGGCCATCCTCGAAGATCTCGCCGCCGGCGCGGAAAAAGCCGGGAAAAAGCGGGGTGAAAATCTCTTCCTCGTGCACGACCGCGCGCAGGCGATCGACTTCGCACTCAGCCGTGCTTTATCGCCCGATGACACTGTGCTATTGCTTGGCAAGGGCCATGAAAAGACTATCGAGCGGGTAAACGGCGAAAACCCCTGGGACGAACTTGGCACCGCCAAAGACGCCCTCCGTAGTATATTGTCAAAATAACAACACTAATAAATTATCACATGATTTGACTATTCTCAGGAGGACTGTCTCCCCGATTTAACTGTCCAAAAAGGCCGGTGCCAGCTATCGTTTGCGGCGGAAGAGGGTGAGGGGGTTGAGGCGGTTGTTGTACTCGAGCGCGCCGTAGCGGAAGAGGCGGACCGCTACCCCGAGCGCGATGACGGCACAAACTGACAAAATAGCGATACCCAAGATAGCAGCCGGATAGCTGATATTACCGACGGCGTTACGGAGCATCAGCGGTATCGGTGCGGTCAGCGGGAAGTAGCTGAGGAATGTGACGAGCGGGGCGTTCGGGCTGGAAACGAACAAGGTGACAGCATAGAGCGGGCCGAAGATTGCGACCATGACAACACCGAGGAATCCGCCGGCCTCTTTGGCGGTCGGCACCGCCGCACCAATGCCGGTCAGAATGCCAGTAAAGAACAGGAAGCTGCTCACGAACAGGCCGAAACCGATCGCAACCCGGGCCGGATTGAGTGGGATGCTACTGAAATCGATGTTCGGCAGCGATAGCTGAGACCTGGCGAACACGTACGCGATGACAATGGGGATGAGGATGAGCACCATCTGGATGGCGGCAAGCACGATGAGCGAAAGGAGTTTGCCGATGATGAGCGTGCGCGCTTCGATGGTGGTCAGAATCATCTCGATCACACGATTTTCTTTCTCTTCGGTGGTACTGGTCAGCATTTGGTTGCCGAAAAATGCGATGAGCAGGTAAAACAGTACCAGGAAGATGCCCGGTGCGATGACCTGCTTGAACCCGTCGAATTGCTGACCGTCTTTGTAGGTGGTCGACTGGTACTTGACCTGGTTTTGCAGCACCGCGGCGACGCTCGGATCTACCGTGCCGGCCACCGATGCTTGGAGCAGGGCGGTCGCAACGCCCTGGTACCGGCTGTTGTTGAAGAGTCCGACATCTTTGGCATAGATCTCGACGGAGTGCTTGGTGAGATCGGCCGGGATGTAGAAATACGCATCGAGCGTTTGTCCTTCCACTTTGGCAATACCGGTGTCCTTGTCGGGTATCACTTTGATCTTGTAGGCGGTGAGCAGCTCGGGCTTGATCATACCCGATGGATCGGTGATACCGATGGAGAATTGCTGCTCCTTGGTTTTATCGGCAAGTTCGGTCGTCGTTTTGTTCGAGAAGAACACGATGGCCAGGATGGCCCCGATAAGCAGCGGAAAAGCGAATGCCATGACCCAAAAACTCTTCTTCTTGAGCGTGCGCATGACTTCGAAGCGGAAGACGGTGCCGAGATTATGCATGGGATGCCTCCTCGTTTTCTTCGCCGTAGATACGCACGAAAATATCGTCGAGGCTCGCGCCGCCGTACTTTTTCTTGATGTCGCTGATCCTGCCGTATGCCTCGGCTTTGCCGTTTTTGAGCAGGATGATGCGGTCGCATAGTCGCTCGACTTCCTCCATCTGGTGGGTGACGAAGATGACGCTCGTACCGGCACGCTGGTGTTCCTCGATGATACTCATAAGCAGGCGGCGGTTGACCGGGTCGAAGCCCTTGGTCGGTTCGTCGAGAATGAGAAGCTCCGGCTCGTTCATGATGGTGATGCCGAGCTGAATTTTCTGCTGCTGGCCGCCGGAAAGCTGGTCGAGCCGGACGTCACGCTTGTCACTGAGGTCGACACGCTCCAGATAC